>JBIJBH010000242.1:0-6036 GCA_044345315.1 Lysobacteraceae bacterium | reverse complement strand
AGCGCCTGCCGCTCGGCCTCGAAACGCGCCAGTACCTGTTTGCTGTCCATGCCGGTCTTGATCAGCTTCAGCGCCACCTTGCGCTGCACCGGCTCGCTCTGCTCGGCCAGATACACCAGGCCCATGCCGCCTTCGCCGAGCTGATCGAGGATGCGATAGGGGCCGATCGTCTGGCCGATCATCGAGGTCGTGCGATGGGGTGCAGCCGCAGGCGGCGACACGTCGGGGGCATCGTCTACGGGCGTTTTCTTGCCGGCGGCCGCGGTGAAGGCCTGCAGTCGTTCGGAGACGACCGCGGCGGCAGGACGGCGTTCGGCCTGCGCCTCGGTGCAGGCGGCGATCAACGCGCGCAGCGGCTCGGCCTCGACATCGCGCTCCCAGCCCGCATCGAGGGTGCGCTGCAGGTCGCCGACGGCCATCTGCAGCAGCAGCACGCCCAGCGCATACACATCGCTGGCGACGGTGGCGGCCTGCCCGGCCAGACATTCGGGCGCGAGGTAGCGCTGCTCGCCACCGCCTTCATCGCCGATCAGGGTCAGCCCGGCGCTGGTGATCTGCAGCGACTGCAGGCGGCTGCGATCGGTCAGATCGCTCCAGCCGAATTCGCCCAGCCGGGCGCGAACCCGGGCGTGGTCACGATCGTCTTCGTGATCGCTGTCGATGAGCACGCTCGCGGCGCTCACGTTGCGATGCACGATATCCGCCGCATGCACCACCGCGAGCGCGCCTGCCACCTCGGCGATCAGGCGCATGCGCTCGGCCGGCGCGATGCGACGCAGCCCGCCCTGCGTGGCCGCCCACTGCGGCAGGCTGCCGTGACACGCGTAATCCATTTCCAGAAAATACGGGGGCTCTTCCAGCTGCCAATCTAGAATCGTGGCGATGTCCCGGCGGCCCGCCAGCGTCTCGCGCAGATAGCGCATGACCGTGGTTTCGCGCTGCAGCAATCGCAGGTGCTGCTCGCTGCGGCAGAAGCGGAACACGCGCTGCGCCTCGGCGCCCTCTATTTCGGCGTCCTGGGCCTGCGCAAGCCAGGTTTCGGTGATCGCACTGCTGCCCAGCGAGCGCGACAGCTGCCACCCCGGTTTGCCGATGACCACGGCGCCTGCGGAAAACGCGGCGGTCTCCTTGCGGTCGATCAAGCGCGCCTCGACCGTCAGCAGGTAGCCGCGGCGCGGAACGGTGCGGATCAGCGGTTTGTCGGCGTCGGTGTCCTGCAGCGCGCGCCGGAGGCAATAAATGGCGTTGGTCACCGCGGTGTCGCCGACCAGCGCATTGCCGTTCCAGATCGAATCGATCAGCGCCTTGCGAGTGACCATCTTGTCTCTGGCGCTGGCCAGGCAGGCGAGGACCTCCAGATGCTTGCGTATGAGCGGATGGGTCTCGTTGTTCCAGCTGACCGAGCCGCGGATCGGGTCGATCAGCCGGCCCGACAGCTGATAGCACTGATCCATGTAACGATCTTCGATGCGGGTCACTTCATCCACGGCGATATCTCCCGGCGGACGGCTTGGCCTTGCTTGCGCGGTTGCCGACGCCGCCTGCGCGTCGTCCCATTGCGATCGGTGCCATCGTCCTTCCATGCTGCATTCGGCATGTCTCCAGTGCGCGAACGTCCAACCGCCTGCTGGGACAGGGGGATCCTGCCCAGAACCGGTCGAAGCTCCACAGAGACCGGTCAATGCAGTCTGCCATGCGAACGCCTGGATGCATGGCGATCGACGTGATTTTCGTCACAAAACGAATTGGTTCGTTGCCCATGTCGAGCCTGCCAGATGGCGCATCAATGCCCCCTGGGTCATCGATGCTGTTGGCGCCCAAAAAAACGACACGGCACGCTGCAGTGACGCCGTCGATGCAGGACACGAAACCGGCAAGTGCGGACAGGAAGCTCCGGTAGAGCGGCCTTCAGGCCGCTGCTCTGCGTCTGCGTGAAAAGCCGCGGCCTGAAGGCCGCTCTACCGTTCCCGGCAACTCAGCCGGCGTTTTCCTGCAGTTGCATCGCCCACATCGTTGCGAAACGGCCGCCGCGGGCGAGCAGTTCGGCGTGGGTGCCGCGCTCGACGATCCGGCCCTGATCCATCACCAGAATCTGGTCGGCGTTCATCACCGTGGACAGGCGGTGCGCGATCACGATGGTCGTGCGGCCCTGGGCGATCCGGTCCAGTTCGGCCTGGATCGCCTTCTCCGACTGCGAATCCAGCGCCGAGGTCGCTTCGTCGAAGATCAGGATCGCCGGATTCTTGAGCAGCGCACGCGCGATCGCGACCCGCTGCTTCTCGCCGCCGGAAAGCTTCAGACCGCGCTCGCCGACTTCGGTCTCGTAGCCGTCGGGAAAACCGAGGATGCGCTCGTGGATGTGCGCGGCGCGGGCGGCGGCCTCGACTTCCTCGCGGCTGGCCTCGGGGCGGCCGTAGCGGATGTTGTAGTAGATGGTGTCGTTGAACAGCACCGTGTCCTGCGGCACGATCGCGATCGCACGCCGCACGGAAGCCTGTGTGTAATCGCGCAGGTCGCGCAGCACGCCGTCGGCGTCCTCATCGGCATCTTCAATCAGGATCCGCCCGGCGTCCACGTCGTAGAACCGGTACAGCAGCCGGGCGAGGGTGGATTTTCCCGACCCCGAATGGCCGACCACCGCCACGGTCCCGCCCGCCGGCACTTCGAAATCGATCCCGCTCAGGATCTCGCGCCGCGGGTCGTAGCCGAAGCGCACCGCCTCGAAGCGCACCCGCGGCCGCGACGCGCGCAGCGGCACGGCGCCCTCGCGATCGCGCACGTCCTGGGTCTGGTCGAGCAGGCCGAACAGCCGTTCGAGATTGGTGAAGGCCTGCTTCACCTCGCGGTACATCATGCCCAGCAGATTCAGCGGCGCCGACAACTGCAGCAGCACGGCGTTGACGAACACCAGACCGCCGAGGGTCATGCTGCCGTCGACCACGCCGGCGGCGGCGCGCCACATCATCGCGGTGACGCCGACCGAGACGATCATGGCCTGGCCGAGATTGAGCAGGCCGAGGGTCTTGCGGCTCATCACCTGCGCTTCCTCGCGATGCTGCAGGCTGCGGTCGTAGCGCTGCGCCTCGTGCTCCTCGTTGCCGAAGTACTTCACCGTCTCGTAGTTGAGCAGCGAATCGACCGCGCGCTCGTTGGCGCGGGTGTCGGCCTCGACCGCGGCGCGGTAGTAGCGGGTGCGCCATTCGGTGACGAGGAAGGTGTAGCCGGCATAGGCGATCAGGGTCAGCAGGGTGATGATCGCGTAGCCCCAGTCGTACATCCACACCAGCACCGCGGTGACCAGGGCGATCTCGAACAGGGTCGGCAGGATGGTGTAGATCATCCAGTCGAGCAGATCGGAAATCGCGCTGCCGCCGCGCTCGATGTCGCGGGCGACGCCGCCGGTGCGGCGGGCGAGATGGAAACGCAGCGACAGCGCGTGCAGATGGCGGAACACCTGCAGCGTCACCCGGCGCGAGACCCGCGCCATCACCCGCGCGAACACGATCTGGCGCACTTCGGTGAACAGGGTCATGCCGATGCGCGAGGCGCCGTAGGCCAGCAGCAGCGCCACCGGCAGCACCAGCACCGGGTTGGCGGCATCGGCGTCGAGAGTGTCGACCAGGCGCTTGAGCACCGCGGGCACCGCCAGACCGGCGAGCTTGCCGGCCACGACCAGGGCCAGCGCGAACAGGATGCGGCCGAGGAACGGCCGCAGGTACGGCGACAGCTCGCGCAGGATCTGCCATTCGCCGCGGTCGGTGGCGGCCTTGTCGACGGTCAGCGGGGCACTGTCCGGGGCGCCCTCCGGCTCGGCGAGCGGGGCGGACGGCGGGGTGGCGGGGGCGGTCATCGCCCGATCATGGGGCCGCCGCTGCCGGAATCAAAGGCTTGACACGGTTTTGTCCGCAACGCCCCGGCATGCTTCACTGCGCCCATGGCCGTCTATGTCGACAACGCGGTGTTCCCCTGGCGCGGCCGGCGCTGGGCGCATCTGATGGCCGACGATCTCGACGAACTGCACGCCTTCGCCGCGCGCCTGGGCCTGCCGCGGCGCGCGTTCCAGGACAAGCGCAGCGGCGCGCACTACGACATCGACACCGCGCTGCGCGAACGCGCGCTGGCGCTCGGGGCGGTCCCGGTCTCGCGCAGCGACGACCGGGCGCGGATGCGCGCGATCATCGCCAACGCCCGGCGACAGTGGAGCGGCCACGCCGCCGCAACCGACGACCCCGGGCCCGCCTCCTGATTCCGAACCGCCGCCTTTCCCACCACATGCCGAACCGCCGCCGGAGACCCGCATGACCACCTTCGATCTCAGCCCGCCCAGCCCCGCCCAGCGCGACACCCTGGCCGCCGCGCTGTCGCCCGAGGAGCGCCGGGTGCTCCTCTCGCATGGTACCGAGGCGCCGTTCTGCGGGGTCTTCCTCGACAACAAGCGCGAGGGCGCCTACGTCTGCCGCTTCTGCGGCCTGCCCCTGTTCCGCTCCAGCGCCAAGTTCGACTCCGGCACCGGCTGGCCGAGCTTCTTCGCGCCGTATGCCGCCGAACACGTCACCAACCTGCGCGACACCAGCTATGGCATGGTCCGGATCGAGATCGTCTGCGCCCGCTGCCAGTCGCACCTGGGCCACGTCTTCCCCGACGGCCCGAAGCCCACCGGCCTGCGCTACTGCCTCAACTCGGTGGCGCTGGGCTTCGTCGGCCGCGGCGAGCCCCTGCCCGATCCGCTGGGCCGCGGGGAGGCGGCGGTGACGGTGGATTGAGGGGGACGATCGAGGCGACATAGCTGCAGCGTGATCCCGCTTTGGCGACACCGGCGTTTTGCAGGACTGCAACAACATCGCCGCGACCGGCGACAAACGCGCGTCAGCCGGGAACGCCATGCGCACCTTTTCGCGCCGCGGTACCGCGCGCTGAAGCGGCGGTACGGGCGACATCGGCTTCGGGCTGCTTCATTGTTTCGCAACTCTCTTCGGGCAATTCCGACATCGGTCCGATCTTGTCCGGTTTGCGATCGTAGTTGTTCCAGTAGGCGTCGTAGTAAAGCGAAACGAAACCGGAAAACCGCGCCAACTCCTCTCGCCGCATCTGCGCGATTCTGGACTCGATGTTGGCGCGGATTTCGCGGTCGTCGAAATCGTAGAACGGGATCTTGCGCTTCTTTGATTCGTCTCGAATCAGCGCCAGTGCTTGCGAGGCGCCCAATGCCTTGAGTTCGTCCGCTCTGATCGAAACGGAACCCAGTGGACTCGAGATATTCCCGGTGAGGTAGGCGAAGGACACCAGCTCAATGGCCCGGACCTCGCCTGCCTCGGCGGCGCGATTCAACATCCGTTCCGCATTGCCGCGAAACGCGGCTGCGACGCTTTTATCAGGAGGCTCCGGACCATCGACAGAGAGCTCGCGCAAAGAGAAAAGCCTCGATATCGAGCCTGCATGACCGGCGATTGCAGCCTTCAGAAGCCGATGAGCTCTCTGATGCGCATCGATTGCCTCGACCCCTGCGCACATTTGAGAAACCCGATGCTCATAACTCGAAACAGATAGCGCGAATGATTCGGCTTGTTCCTCTCTCATTCCGGCCAGGTAAGTATCCGGATAATCGAACAAGACCGCGGACTCCGATTGCCGATGGCAGATGTCCAACGCGGCAGCGAGTATGCAGGCGGAGTAGGTGTTGCCGTTGTCCGCATCACGGGCCAATCCCGAAATTTGCGATTTCAGCGGAATGTTCGGCACATAGGCGCTCGATAAAGCAGCACCATGCTGTTGCCCGGAAGGCTTCACGCGCCAAGCAGCATCTTCGCCGAGTGCGGCGCGAGCCTTAGGTTCTCCGGCTGCCGACTCGCCGAGTTCACCATGGCGGAAAATGGCCGTGATCGAGACCATGCCCACAATGGCGACCAAGACGCCGATGACGAGTGCTGTTTGCTTCGACATGATTATTCTTGAAAGAGATGATGCAGGCTCGACCAGGCCACTATTGGATGACTTGCGAGCAACTCGCCTACGACGCATCGGCGCTGCGGCGCGAAT
>JBIJBH010000127.1:0-8550 GCA_044345315.1 Lysobacteraceae bacterium | reverse complement strand
CCGCACGCTTCGACTCCTGTTCGTGCCCGGATATGTGGCGAAGTCGTACCTGGAGGGCCACCGCACGCCTTATCTGCCCCCGCTGCGACTGTCGCTGATCGCCAGTGTGCTGGCGTTCGTGGCGGTCTCGTTCGGCGTCAGCTTCGATACGCAGATCGTCGGACATCCCCAGCTGGAGCGGGCCGAAACGCTGCCTGCACTGCGCCAGGGGCGCGATGCGCTGCTGTCGGAACTGGAGGCGCAACGCGACGAGGCGAAGGCCGAAGGACGGCCGGATGCGCTCGCGCAAGCCGAGCGCAGCATCGGCTACGCCCGCGAGCGCGCCGCGGAGCGCGAACGGGAGATGCTGGCGATCTGCGGGCTGGCACCGCCGCTGCCACGACAGGCGCAGACGGACTGGGGCGCAGGCGGATCGCTGCATCGTCTCGTCGAGACCCAGGAGCACAAGGTTGCGCGCAACCAGTCCCAGTTCGTGCAGGCCTGGCTCAAGGCGCTGCCGTTGTCGGTGGTGCTGATGCTTCCGATCTTCGCGCTGCTGCTCAAGTGGCTGCATCCGCGCGCGGGACTGGATTACCTGGAACATCTGGTGATCGCACTCTACGGCAACGCCTGGGCGATGCTGATGATCACCGCACTCTGCGCGGCGCTGTGGGTCTCGCGTTCGGGAGGGGCCGCGGCGTTCGTCGCCAACATCGTGTGCCTGCTGATCGCGCTCGCGATACCGATCTACTTCCTGTTCCAGCAGAAGCGCGTCTACGCGCATCCCTGGCCCCTCACGATCGCGAAGTACATCGTCGTCTCCAGCATTTACGGCGGACTGCTGGCCGGAGCGGTCCTGTCCACCGCGGTCGTGCAGTTCATGATTCTCTAGCTAAAACCGGCAAAACCGGGGTCAGAGTAGAGTTTCAGCCTTCAAGAGCATGCGATCCCGGTGAAAGTCGGCATCGTTCCGCGCTTTGTCGCTGTGCCTGCGACGTCTTGATGGTGGAGTCGCGCTTCACTGACTCCACTCTGCTCGACTGCGCTCTCCCCTATTGTTGCCGAGCAGTTGCGCAGCGCCGCCTCACAGCAGATTCACCCGGAATTTCCGCCCCTTGATCTTGCCTGCGCGCAGGCGGGAGAGCGCGGTGTCGGCCTGCGCGCGGGCGATGGCGACATAGGAGCGCGTGGGGTAGATATCGATCTTGCCGATGGCGTCGACTTTCAACCCCGCCTCGCCGGTCAATGCGCCGACGATGTCGCCGGGGCGCAGTTTGTCGGTGCGGCCGGCGTCGATGCGCAGGGTCGTCATCGGCGCTCTGGGGACGTTCGCGGGTCTGCCGCTGAGCGGCTGCATGCGGCCCCAGGGCAGCGGTTTGCCGAGGCGGTCGCCGATCATGGTCTTGCGCGTCAGCTCGTGCGGCATGCACAGGCTGAGGGCGAGGCCCTCGCGACCGGCGCGGCCGGTGCGGCCGATGCGGTGCAGATAGGTGTCGGCGTCGGTAGGCAGATCGTAGTTGACGACCGCACCGAGGTCTTCGACATCGAGCCCGCGCGCGGCGACATCGCTGGCCACGAGCACGCTGCAGCTGCGGTTCGCGAAACGGACCAGCACTTCCTCGCGGTCGCGCTGCTCCATGTCGCCGTGCAGCGCCAGCGCGGTGAAGCCGTAATGCGACAGCGAGCCGACGACTTCCTCGGTGTCCTTGCGCATGTTGCAGAACACTACGCAGGACGCGGGCCGGTAGTGCAGCAGCAGCGCGGCGAGCATCGGCGCCTTGCGCTCGGCTTCCACTTCGAAGAACAGTTGTTCGATCGAAGCCGGCTCGGCGCCGCCGTCGATGCTGATCTCCACCGCATCGCGCAGCATCGCGTTGCCGAGGGCGCGGATCGCGTCGGGGAACGTGGCCGAGAACAGCAGTCCCTGACGATCCTTCGGGATGCGCTTGACCAGATCGCGGATCGCGTCCTCGAAGCCCATGTCGAGCATGCGGTCGGCCTCGTCAAGTACCAGGGTGCGGATGCTGCCGGGCTGCAGCGCTTTCTTCTGCATCAGCTCCTGGATGCGGCCGGGCGTGCCGACGACCACATGCGGCTCGTGCGCGAGCGAGGCGAGCTGCGGGCCCAGCGGGATGCCGCCGCAGAGGATCGAGATCTTGAGATTGGGAATGCCGGTGGCGAGCTTGCGCAGCTGCTTGCCGACCTGATCGGCGAGTTCGCGCGTCGGGCACAGCACCAGCGCCTGAGTGCGCGCGGTCGCGGGGTCCAGCCGGTGCAGCAGCCCCAGACCGAAGGCCGCGGTCTTGCCGCTGCCGGTCGGCGCCTGCGCGATCACGTCGCGGCCTTCGAGAATCGGCGGCAAGGCCTGCGCCTGCACCGGGGTCATCGTCGTGTAGCCGAGGGCGTCGATGCCCTGGCGGAGGGCGGGCGACAGCGGGAACGAGGCGAAGTCGGCGGCGGGAGCGGAAGGCGCGGTCATGCGCACATGATGCATGAGCGGGGCCGGCGATGCGCGGCCGCGAATCCCCGGATCGTTCTTGCCGGATCAGCCATCGCGCGACTTCGGCGCAGCCCGCAGTTCGAACGCGCCCAGCGGATACGCCACGCCGTTGACGAGGGCTTCGACGCGGTGGGTGCCGGGATAATGCGTGCGGGTGCTGCGCTGGATCAGCGCGATGGCGTAGATGCAGGGGCTGGTGTCGCCGGGGGCGAGGTCGAGCTTGCGGCCCTTGAACACTTTCGGCGATGTGCTGCCGTTGGCCTTGACGTAGTGCACGCGGAAGTCGATCAGCAGCGACTGGCGGCGGCGCGCGGTGGAGACGACATCGAAGGCGACGACGACCTTGTCGCCGATCGTGGCGCGTTTGGGCCGGATGCGGACATCGTCCAGGCGGATCTTCGCAGTCGCGCCGTAACCGAGCAGTGCGAGCGCCTTGGGGTCGCCGCGCTTGATCGACGAGCGCAGGGCGTGACGGACGATCCAGGCGCGGGCGTCGCCGGCGTCCTGCATCCAGCGCGCGGCGACCTCGTTGAGCAGGTCCGGATGGTCCTTGCCGATGTCGTTGAGATGATTCGCGACCGAACGGCGCACGTACAGCGACGGGTCGTCCCTGAGTTTTTCCAGCAGCGCGAGCGTCGGCCGCGGGTCGCGCTGGAACGCGCGCAGACGCATGCCCCAGGGCAGGCGCGGGCGGGTGCCTTCGGAGACGAGACGCCGCACGTGTTCGTCTGGATCTTCGGCCCATTGCGCGAGACGCTGCAGGGTCGCCTGCGGGTGGCGTTCGAGGAATGGACGGATGCTGAATTCCGCGGTGAAGCGCCGGGTCAGGGCATGCTGCGCGCGCATCGCGTCCTCGAAGTGATCGAGGCCGTAGGCCGCGACGAATTCGGTATGCGGCAAAAACAGGAACCCGTCCATGCCGGCGCCGGCGCGCCGACCGTGCGGCCGATCGAGCGAAGCGAGCAGGATGTCGACCGCATTCGGGAAGGCCTGCGGCAGATGGCGATGCAGGGCCTCGGCGATCTTCCGCCCGCGCGCCATGAGCCCGAGGGCCGCGTATCCGTCGAGCGCATCGCGCACGAAGCCGTCGGCGTCGAAGCGTGGATGCACGGCGCAGATCATGGCCGCGATCGCTTCGGGAACGTCCGCGCCGTAGCGGTTCTTCAGCGGTTCGGCCATGGTTCGGGCGTCCGGCGTGTGCTGAGGGTGGACGAGGCGGGTTCCCGCCGGGAGAACTCGCGATTCTCGGGGCCGGTTACCGCAGCCGCAAGGCGGATCGGCGATCGTCGGGCCGATACGCGGATCACCAGCCGGCGGGCGGATGGCGCATCGGGGACATCGGTCCGCGATGGCCCAAGCGGCGAAAGCCCGACCGATGGCCGGGCGGAAAGCCAGGAAGAAAAGCCCGGCGATGGCCGGGCGGAAACGCCAAAAGAAAAGCCCGGCCGATGGCCGGGCTTTTCGGGGTGTGCCGCGTGCGGCGCAGGGGTCAGATGACCTGGACCTGCTCGGCCTGCATACCCTTCTGACCCTGCGTGGCGACGAACGACACGCGCTGGCCTTCCTGGAGGGACTTGAAGCCGGAACCCTGGATCGAGCGGAAATGCACGAAGAGGTCGGGACCGCTTTCCGGGGTGATGAAGCCGAAACCCTTGGCGTCGTTGAACCACTTGACGGTGCCGGTTTGCGTCTGAGCCATGATGTACTCCTTGAGAGCTTGTGTGGATTGAATGTGCCGCGGAGCGGCGGAAGCTGGCTGCAAGGAGGGAAGCGGGTAACGGTGTAGGTATAGCGGTATGCGATCTACAACGACAGGCCACGTTTCGATGGTGACCCTTGACATTCAGCGCTGGCACTATGCCCGCAATGGCCGGACAAAGCAAATCGGCCGGCCGGCCCGACGGCCGCCGGGAGGCGCCGGAACCTTGCGGAAGCCCGAAAACCGGGCATGGGCGCCCGTTTGCCGGGCCGGTGGTCGCACGCTTGCGGGCGATCTTCCGGGCCCACCCTGCGGGCCGATCCTGCGCGGCCTGCCTTCATCGGCCTGCCCTCATCGGCCGGGCCGCAGATGCGCCCGGACTCACCCGCCGGCCCCCTGCATCGGCTGGTCGATCTCGAGAACGATGAATTCGGCCGGATGGGTGATCGCGAGCTTGACGTTGACGCGCATGATCCCGGTGAGGATGTCCTGCGCGGTCATGGTGGTGCCGAGCCCGACCGACACGCTGAAGGCCGCCTGCGGGGTCGCGCCCTGCAGACCGCCGCTGCGCCAGAGGTCGGTGAGGAAAGCGCCGATCATGGTCATGGCCGCGACCCAGGTGTTGGCGTCGTTGGGCTGCAAGGCGAAGGGCTGCAGCGCGTTGCGGATCGACTGCTCGATATAGATGACGGTGCGCCGGACCTGGAGGTAGCGCCAGTCCTGGCTGTTGCCGTCGAGCGTGCGCGCGCCCCAGACCAGGATGCCCTGCAAGGGGAAAAAACGGATGGCGTTGATCGACTTGCCGGTGACGGCATCGACGTTGAGGCCGGCCTGCTGGCGGTCGTCCAGTGCGATCGGCAGATCGATCGCGCCGACGATGCCGACATTCGCGGGCGCGCTCCAGACGCCGTGCAGGTTGTCGTTGGTCGCATACACGCCGGCCATCGCGCCGCTCGCCGGCAGCACCCCGGCGGCGGCGGTCACCTGCGACATGATCTGCGCATAGACGCGGCTGGCCTGCAGCAGCGCCGCCTGCAGTTGCGCGTTGGTCTGCGGCGAAGCGGGCGGATTGCGGATCGTCTGCAGAATCCGCGCGGCGGCGGGATTCGGATTGCCCGGCGGATCGAGCAGCGGCGCGAGCTGCTCAACATCGCCACCGAACAGATGGGTGAAGTCGAGCGCGTCCGGTTGCAGCGGCGATGTAGCGATGAAGGGGTAATAGCAAACGCCGACATCGAGACCGACGTTGCCGACGGCGCTTCGGAAGGCGGCGATGTCCTGCGTGTACGAGACCGGATCGGGCCGGTCGCCGTTGACGACATCGAACAGGCACATCGCGGTGCCCATCCGCTGCGCCTGGGCCAGCATCGCCTGCATCAGCGTCGCGTTGTCGCGCGCGTCGAGCAGCACCGCATCCGGACAAACGTAGAGGGTCGGTTCCTGCCGGCCCGACAACTGCGCGAGCCCGTCGAGCAGATCGCCGAGCTTGACGTTGGGGTTGATCAGCGGCGCGTCGGGCGCCGGGAGCGGTTTGCCGCCGGCCGGCCCGCAGGGGCCGACCGACACGATGTACGCATCGCCGCCGCCGTTGAGATAGAACAGGCGCACGCTGCTGCAGAGGTGGTAGACCGTGTCCGGATCGGGCAACACGGCGTAGCGGGTGCCGCCGATCGTGAGCGAGGCGCCGACCCGCGGCTCGTCGGCCTGCGGCACGAGGTAATACTGCGGCCGCGCCGGTTGCGCGGGCTCGGACGAGAGGAAGATCGCAGCGAACTCCGCGAACGAGCCGATCTTCACCGGCGTGTTGAAATACGACATGCCCGCATAGTCGGCGCGCGGGGTGTAGCCGATGAAGGCGGGAATCGCGGTGGCGACGCCGACGATCGCGTTCGGCAGGGCGCCGATCGAATCGATGTCGGCGCCGGGGATACGGTCGATCGGCTCGATCGGCATGGTCTGGCGTCCTGATGGGCGGGGGAACGATCCGTCGGGCCGACCTGTCCGACCTGCCCGTGCGCGGCGCATCGTTGCGCTCGGCCAATATAACGCGCATGCCGCGAACGCCATGGGCTATGGCATCCGCGCAGGACGAGCGTGCGCGGATGACCATCAGATTTTTCCGAACTGCATCTGCGGAATTTTCGAACGAGATCCGCCCCGCCGGTCACGCGCATCGCGTCGCCGCCCGCGTAGAATCCCGCGGCTGTCCGGATGGGCCGGGCCGCAATACGGAATATCGAGCGGCCATGGACGGTCCGTCGTGGCGCTCCATCGCAGGAGTGGAATGCCATGAATCATCCCGGAACGACGAGGCCGGATCGCAGGCGCGGCGCGCTCTCGCGCATCGTCCTCGGCTTCGCCCTCGCCCTTTCCTTCGTCGCGACCGCGCACGCGCAGCAGGGTCGCGAGGAACTCATCATCGAAGACCCCGGGGTTCCGATCGATCCGATCGTCCCGATCGATCCCGGCACCGGGGAGGGCGGCTGGACCCGCACTCCGGTGCAGATCCTCGACGATGCGGGCCGCACGGTCCCGACCGAGATCTACCAGATCGAAGGCGTCAACGGTGTCGCGTTCGCGCCCATCCCGGAAATCATCCGCGATCAGCTGATCGAGGAACTGGCGCAGACGCCGGTCGGCGAAAACGCGGTGTTCTCGCTCAACGCGCCGATCGTCGACGAAATCCAGCGCTCGATCGCGCTGGGCTACGCCACGCCGGCGCTGATCGAATACGCCAACCAGGACACCGAGTACGTCGCGCTGGGCACCGGCACCGGCACCGCCAAGCTGTTCGGTTCGTGCAGCGACAGCCACATCACCCGCAATCGCCGGCTGCAGTTCTCGCCGAGCATCGGCCACACGCTGAATCTGGGCAATGGCCTGAGCGGCACGATGCGCGTGGACGGCGTGGGCAACCTCGACGCCAACGGCGAAGTGCGGCTGCGGGTCAAGCGCGCCCGCGTCTTCGGCATCTGCGTGCCCTACGGCGTGCGCCTGCAGCATGCGCGCGCGGTCGGCAACGTGACCCTGGAAAGCACGCTGAACCTCACCGGCTCGGTCACCTACGCCAATCCGAATCCGATCGAGCAGGAAATCTTCAAGGTTCCTCTGGGCGGCATCGGCTTCATGGCCGGTCCGATCCCGGTGTACATCGGCTTCGATCTGCCGGTCACCATCGGCATGGAGATCAAGGCCAGCGTCACCGGCCAGATCCAGTATCGCGGCGGTCACCGCATCACCGGCAGCTTCGACTACACCTGCACGCCGAGCAGCTGCAGCGGCTTCAACAACATCCAGACCACGACCCAGAACATCGCCAATCCGTGGGGCGCCGGCATTTCCGGGCGGATCCAGCCGTCGCTGTACGCGGAGCTGGCGGTGCGCGCCTATCTGTACGACAAGAGCGTTGCCTACGTGAAGGTGGGCGTGCAGGGCTTCCTCCACGGCGACCTGTGGGGCTATTACGGTAACGCCTGCGGCGACGCCGACCAGAACGGACATTTCGAGACCGTCAACGCGCTGACCTTCGGTCTGGACTGGCAGGTGAAGGTCATCGCGAAGGCCGACACCTTCTTCACTTCGGCGTGGAAGACGACGCTGTGGAAGAACAAGCCGCAGTACATCGGCTTCTGGGACCTGCTCAGCTCCGGTTCCAGCGCGCTGACGCCGATGCTCGACGGCCCGTCGTCGATCGCCGCCGGTTCCACCGCGAGCTATCGCCTGCGCATGCGTCCGTGCTTCCCCTACGAGGACGAAATCGACTACACCATGAACTGGGGCGACGGCACCGTCACCACGCACAAGGGTCCGCCGGCACCGCCGAGCTGGCAGCCGGTGCTGGCGTCGCACGTGTTCGCGACCACCGGTGCGCGCACCCTGCAGCTGACTGCACTGCGCGACAAGCACGGCCGCCAGTTCGGTTCCGGCCGCACCACCAGCCGCAACCTGATGGTGACCACCGCAGCGCCGGTCAATCACGCACTGTCGGCATCGGTCCTGGCGTCCAGCACCTTCTGCTCGGGCACCGGCACGATCCACTGCTACAGCCCGCAGCGGGTGAACGACGGCAACCGCAGCACGACGCTCGGCGGATTCACCAGCTGGTCCAACAACCAGGGCACGGCGATGCCGCAGTGGGTCGAACTGCGCTGGAGCGGCAACATCACCTTCTCCCGCGTCGACCTGTACACCAGCGACGGCTATCCGATCCGCGACTACGACATCGAGTACTGGAACGGCACGTCGTGGGTGAAGGCGGTGATCATCAACGGCAATACCTCGCTCTCGCGCAGCCACACCGTCACGCCGGTCATGACCTCCCGGATCCGCGTGCTCGGACGCTCCGGTCCGACGCACCAGACCGGCTATGTCC
>JBIJBH010000126.1:0-8600 GCA_044345315.1 Lysobacteraceae bacterium | reverse complement strand
CGAGCTTGCCGCTCTCCTCGACTGCCTCGAAACACAGCCCGCCCAGGCCCACCCGGCGGTCGTAGACGCCGTGCCCGTCGAAATGCACCACGTGATAGGGCCTGCGCGCGGCGCGGGCCTGCTCCAGCGCGTCGGCCAGCGCTTCAAGCGTTGGCGGATTGAGCAGATCCAGTTCGACCTGACCCGGCAGCGCTTCCATCGCTTCGACCAGCGGCAGTGCGCTGATGCGGTGATCGATGTAGCCGCAGGCGTCGTCTTCCGGCCGCGCGGTGACCAGCAGGATGCGGATCGGCGTGGCGACCATGGGCACGTCGAAGGCTTCGATGCCCGGCAGCCGACGCCGCACACGCACCGGCTGCGCACCCTGGAACAGAAACCGCTTGCCGTCGTGCAGCAGTTCCCAGGGCAGGCCGAGCAGTTGGGTCGCGGCTTCCTGCGCCTCGCGCTGCGCGGCGTCCGAGGCGCCGGCCTCCAGCGCGGCATCGACATGTACGGAAAACCGCCGGCTGGCCTGCGCATCGATCCTGGCCCAGGCCTGCATCACGTTTTCGCGGTGTTCCGGCGGCATCGCGGCCCGGTGCAGCTGCTGACCCCAGTCCGCCAGCCCCGCTTCGACCCGGCGCGCGCGTTCGGCGAAATGGCGGCTGGGCCAGATGGCGTATTTCTCCAGATACCAGCGCATCTCTTCGGCTTCGATCGGGCCGATCGGCGCGATCAGGCGCCAGGACTGCAGGCTGTGGACCGGCGGTTTGCCCGCCGTGGCCGGCGTGTACACCAGTCGGGCGCGGGCGGAGGCGCGGCGCAGGTTGTCTGCTTCATGGAACTTCAGGTCGCTCAGTTCGAGCACCAGGTCTTCCAGCGGCTCGGCCTTCGGCTGCGGCAGCGGCGGCGGGTCGCTGGGCAGGCGCCGGCCGATGGCGGCCAGCAGCGGGTCGATCGCCGCCTCGATTCCACCGGCACCGCTGCGGACCGGGATGTAGAGCGGTTCCTCGCCGAAGAACTGCTCCAGCACGCCGAGTCTGGTGTCGTCCAGCGCCAGCGCAACCACCGGGAAGCGGTCTTTGCCGCGGTGTGACTGTTGCGCGATGGCGTAGGTCAGCTCCTTGCCGACGTACTTGGACTGCAATGCGTTCGGACTGACCACCACCACGAACGCCGATGCGGCGTCGATGGCCTGCTGGATCTCGGACCACAGCGGGTCGCCGCCGCGCAGCTCGCGCGAGTCGATCCAGCCGTCCGCGTCGAATTCGGCGAGTGCGGTGCGTAACCTGCGGACGAACGCATCGTCGGCCGATGCGTGCGAGATGAACAACGCTGCCATTCCGCCCCCCGTGTCCATACGTCGGAACCTGCCGCCCTGATGTTGCCAGCCGCGACGCAGGCTGTCGACGGCGTGGCACGGAATCTCGATACGCCCACCCCACCCTGCCCGCGCCATAATCCCCCCTGCGGCTCCCCCGGGCCCTGGAGGCGGTATGGACAGCGAGCGGTTGATGAATATCGATCAGGCGCGGCAGTTGCTGGCGCGGGTGGGTGTGGAGGTGCCGCGCGATATGCCGCCGCAGGCGGTGTTCAGCGGTCTGAACGTGCTGCTGGACGGTGTCCCGCCGCAGGTGGTCGCGGCGGCGGTCACCACGGGGGCGGATGTCCGTTACGGGGCGCAGGCGGGGGTCACGGCGCTGCCGTTCCTGCCGGCGAACTACAGCTACAACATCGGTGTGGAAGGCCGCGTGGCGCTGTCGGACGTGCAGACGGGGCCGGGGCTCGAACAGAACCAGACCTTTCGCGCCTCGCTGCAGGTGGAGGAGAGCGATCGGTATGCGGTCGAGAAGACGCTGGTCCAGCGCCTGTATGGACTGGACAGGTACGCCGAATACCTGCCGCAGGGCGCGCGCGATCTGTTGCAGAGTCCGGCGTTCCAGAACGCACGCGATCGGATCGAAGGCAATCCGGCGCTGCGCACGCTCGCGCGCGGGATGCCGTTCTCGTTCGAACATGTGCAGTCCGAGGGCTCCCGGCTGAGCTACGAAGCGACGGTGCCGCCGGAACTCGGCCGCAGGATCGCCGCGGGCGATACCGCGGCGCTGCCCAATCCGCTGGATCCGCTGGGCATGCCGGTGGGCAGCGGGGTCCTGATCCGCGGTCAGGATTTCCAGGGAAGCAGTACCGCGGCGGGTTTCAAGGGTTTGCTGGTCGGCGGAAGCGACAGCCGGCTGGAGGGCGCAGGTTTTTCGATTCGGCGACTGGAAGGTTCGTTGGTCGAAATCGCGACCGGCCCGATCGACACGGTCGAGAATTCGTTCCATCTGGGAGTCGGCCGCCCCGGCAGCGCCAGCGTGCGTCTCGAGGCCGAAAACAGTCTGGAGCAGCGCCGGCTGTCGGTGGCGCAGGTCGATCTCGCCACGCCCGAGGGCCAGACCGCATACCGGCAATTCCTCGAAAACGGGCGGGTACCGGATGCGATCGGGCCGGGGATTCCGCAGGCCGGCCACCGCAGCATGCTGGACATCGAGCAGGCGCAGCGTGCGGGGCTGTTCGTGGGTTCGGGTTCGATCAGCCTCGACAACAGCACCCAGCAGCGGGTGACCCTGGACGAAAGCGGCGGCCGCGCGGAATACCGTTTCGAATACAGCCGCAGCGGGCAGATCGCGACCGAGTCGCGGTTCCCGGCGGGCGCCGACGGTCGTCCCGATTTCAGCCAGGGCCAGTACCGTCTGACATTGCCCAATGTCGGTCCGAACGAGGCCGGCGCGCTGCGCGGCGGGTTCGGCGGCACGCCGGGCGCACGCGGGCTGGACGACCGCCAGGCGGTGGACATCGCGATGGATTCTGCGCAATTGATGCAGTTGCGCGAACGTGCGCGCGAGTGGATCGGAATGCGCCCCGGCGGTGCGGAGCGGCTGGCGCAACTCGATGCCGAGCCGTTCTCGGGCACGTCGCTGATGGAGCGCATGGCCGGCGCGCGCAGCGCGCACGAGGTGTTCGGCGCGATGCAGACCCAGCCGCAAGACATCCTCTCCGAACTGCAGCGGCTGAGCGTGGGCCTGCCGCGCGAGCGCGGCCCGTTGCCCGGTGCGCTGAGCATCGAAACCGCGGAGGTCATGCGCCCGCAGTTGGACGCGATGACGCCCGAGGATCGCGAACGGACGATGGATCGCTTCTATCGCGCCGGACAGGCGCCGACACCTGGGACGCCGGCATCGGCGCGCGAACAGCCGCAGCCTGCGGAAGCGCCGGCCGCGGCGCGCGAGCCCGCGGCGCCGGCCTCGGGCCCGCTGCTGACCAGTCCGCAGCATCCGGATCACGCGCTGTTCTCGGCACTGCGCGAGCGGATGTCGAGCGGGATTTCCGACGATCAGGTCGCGGTCGCGACCGCACGCGCGCGCCAGGAAGGGATCACGCCGGATCGGCTGCAGCAGGTCGCGGCCGATCCCGTCAATCCCGATCGGGTCTGGCTGATCGGCAGCGTGCCGGGCTTCCGCACGATGATCGATCTGTCGCAGCCGGTGCCGCCGATGGAACGCACCAGCGCCGACCTGCTGGCCGCGCGCGCGCAGGAAGCGCCGACGCCGGAAGCGCCGGTGCGCGAGCGCGCGATGTCGGTGCATTGACCGCGGCGGCGGTCGGATCGCCCGCGACCCCGCGGGCGATCGATCGCTGCAGCGGCGCGATCAGGCGCGCAGCGCCGCGGCGCGCGACGGTGCGGCGGCGTGCAGCAGGGCGCCGATGCGGCCGAGCAGTTCCTGCTCGTGCGTGGCGATGAAGAAATGATCGCCGTCGATCTCGTGGAAGCGGCATTCGCCGCGGGTCTTGTGCTCCCAGCCGTTCATCTCGTCCGACATCACCACGTGGTCGTCGACGCCGTGGAAACAGTGGATCGGCAGGTCGAGCGGTTCGCGATCGCGATGCGTGTAGGTTTCCAGGATCGAGAAATCGGCGCGGATCGTCGGCAGCATCAGCTTCAGGATCTCGGGCACGTCGAAGATCGCGTCGGGCAGGCCGCCGTAGTCCTTGAGTTCGCGCAGCAGTTCGTCGCTGGGCAGGTTGTGCATCGGGATCCGCCGCGACTTGCGCTCCGGCGAGCGGAACGCGCTGGCGAACAGCGCGAGCGGTTGCGGCGCCTGCGCCTCGCGCAAGCGATGGGCCAGTTCGTAGGCGATCAGCGCGCCCATGCTGTGGCCGAACAGGGCGTAGGGCCGGTCGAGCATCGGCTGGAGCTGGGTCGCGAGCGCGTCGATCAGCGGCTCCATCATGCTGTAGGGCGGTTCGGAGATGCGCATTTCGCGACCCGGCAGGCGGATCGGCACGACATCGACGCCGGGCAGGCGCTGCGACCACTGCCGGAACACGGCGGTACCGCCGCCGGCGAAGGGCAGCACGAACAGCCGCAGCGGCGACTGGGCGGTGTTGGCGTTGACGCTGAACCAGGAGACGGGTTTGCGCTGCATGTCAGAGAGTTTCCATTGCGGGTTCGGAGAGCGCCTTTTCGGTCGGCGTCGTGTAGTAGCGGCCGGCGCCCGAGGTCGGCGCGGCGAGAGCGATGGCGTCGGCGGCGAACGGCACGGTGTTGACCAGGAAATCGTGGCGGAAGCAGGTGCGTCCGTCGGCGTCCAGCGGCGTGGGCAGCAGCCGCGCGATCAGCGGCTTGTCCCAGCGATGCGAAATCACCGAGACCGCGCGCACCAGGGTCGAGAGCTGGGCGGCGGAAGTGTCCGGCGGCAGCGGCAGCATGTCGAGGCCGCAGCCGCAGACGGTCGCATACAGCAGCAGATCCTTGATCCCGACCGCGCGCTCGGCGACGCGGCGGGCGAGCACGTCGTCCTCGGCGACCGAGAGCATCGTGCCGTTGTAGCCGACCCGCGGCACTTCCGGTGCGGCGTTGGCCAGCACCTGATTGACCGCATGGAAGCTGAGGATGAAATCGGCGCTGCCGATGACCGTGTCCTGCAGCGACTCCAGCGCGCCGACCGCGCTGGTGCGCGCGCCCGGGAACGGCGCCAGCGAGAAATCCAGGCCCAGGAAACGCACGCCGGTCTCGGCTTCGACCCGATGCGAACATGCGGCCGCCTCGCGCGCCAGCGCGGCCACGCCGGAGGCGAAGCGGCGCAGTTTCTGTTCGAACGGCAGATCGCTGCGGAACGCGGCGTCGGCGATCCCGGCCAGCTCCAGCGCGACGCTGAAACCGCTGTCGCCCTCGTGCACGGCGGCCGGGAAATACGGCGTGCCCGGGCGCACGTTGGCGATCGCGGCGAAGCGGAAATTGCCCTGGCCGTTGTCGTCGATGCTGGCGATCTCGCGCATCAGCCGGCCGACCCGTTCGATCGCGTCCAGATGGATGCCGCGGCGCGAGCCGATCAGGGTGTTGGTGAAGACGTTTTCGGTTTCGGCGATCGCATCGGCGATCCAGTCCAGCGCGGAGACCTCGTCGCCCGGCGCCTGGAACTGCGGGCCGGGCACGCACAGCCAGATGCCGTCGAGTTCGCGCTCCAGGGCGACGATCGCGGGCACCAGCCCGGCGGCGCCGGGCGCGAAGCCGGCGCAGGGCTGGGTGGTCACGCGGCGCGTGCGCGGGGCGAGATCCGCATCGGCGAAGGCGGCGTCGGCGACGGCGAAGAAGCGGCGCGCGAGTTCGCAGGCGCGCGCCGGCGCGGCGGGCTCGAACTTCAGGCCGAGATTGACGGTGCGGATGCGATGGGCGGCGGCGCTCATGCGGGGCGCGCCTCGTCCAGGCGACGGCGCAGGCTGAGCGGGCGCAGATCGGTCCAGGCCTGTTCGATCCGCTGCAGGCAGGCTTCGCGGCTCTCCGCCTGGCCGATGCCGCGCCAGCCGTCGGGGATCGGCTTGAAGTCGGGCCAGATCGAATACTGGCCTTCGTCGTTGACGACCACGGTGTAGAGGGTGTCCTTCATGATGCTCTCCTGAGAACGGCCCGGGCGGAGCCGTCGTGTTGCGGTGTGTTCGATCCGGGCGGCGGCTGTGCGTGGAACGGGTCGGGGAAGGCGGCGATGCGCACCTGATCCTCGGCGGGCACGTGCTGCCGGAAGTAGCGGTAGACGCGCCGGATCAGCGCTGCGTTGCGCGCGCCGGAATACGGACGCAGGTGCGGGCGCAGGTCGCCTTCGGCCTGCGCCTCCAGATCCCAGAGCAGCGATGTCGCCTGCGCCGACAGGTCCAGCGCATCCAGCGCCAGGGACTTGCGGCGGCGATCGCCGAGGGTGGACAGCACCAGCCGCCGTTCCGCCGGCAGGAACACCGTCTGCCAGACGCTGGCGCCGCGCGGATGACCGAGCAGCGCCGAGACGATCCGGACCAGCGCGCCGGGCCGCTTCGCCACCCGGTCGAGTGCGGAGAACGCGAAATCCACGCCATCCTGGTCATCGCGATAACGCGCGGCGCGCGCGCGCAGGGTGCGATAGCGGCGCAGCGATTCGAGACTGCCGCGGACGCGCTCGCCGCGGGCGTCGGCCAGTGCGACCGGCAGCGGCGTGTTCGACAGCGCCACCGGCCCGGGCGCGGCGCGCTGCACCCGCCAGCCGCCGGGCTCGGGGCCGACGAAGGCGATCCCGCGCGGGTCGGCGAGCGCGAAGTGCAGGCCGAAGAAGCCGCGGCTGAGCGAGACCCGCTCCAGGGTGGCGAGCGCGGCGTCGATGTCGGCGCAGGTGTCGAGCACGTACTGGATCCACTGCAGCTCGATCAACTGCGGCCGACCCGGCACCGGCGGCGGATACTCGGCGCCTTCGCACTCCAGCAGGTGCACGACCAGACCGGCGTCGTTCATGCCCGCGGTCGGCAGCTCGCAGCCGAACTGATTGAGGGTCACGCTGCCGTGCGCGGTGCGCCAGGTCAGGCGATCGCGGTCGTCGCTCATCGCGTATTTGTCGACCCCGCGGCGACCGGTCGCGAGCAGGCCGTGGCCGAAGTAGAAGTCGTAATTGACCCCGAGCACCGGCGAGCCGCCGGCCGCGAACCCGATCAGCGAGCACATCGGCGGCGACTCCCGGAGACCCTGTTCATGCTTCCACCGCCTCGGCCGGCGCGGCGCTGGCGCAGCCCGCTTCGGCCGCGCGCAGGTCCTCGGCGAACTTGGTCATCAGCACTTCGGTGTTGGGCGGGAAGATCATCGACATGTGGGTGCCCGGCACGAACCGGATCTGCAGGTCGTCGACCAGTTCGTCCCAGCCGAAGGAGGCGGCGGAGATGCGCGGATGATTCTTGTAGGCGGTGAACTCGTAGTCGGCCATCTCCTGCACGCGGTAGAGATGTACCCGGCCGTGATAGCGCTGCGGCACGAACTGGCGTTCGCCCTTGTCGGTCAGTTCGAAGATGTCGATGATCCGCTCCAGCGCCTCGCGCGACTCGCCGAGATCGGCGTCGCCGGTGGTCTTGACGCAGCGCTCGATCAGATAGTCGAGCTGCTGTTCGCGCGGGATCTTGCGCAGCTCCTCCACCGGCACGTCGATTTCGGCGCCGAACATGCTCGACAGCGCCTGCGACAGGAAGGTCATCATGCCGGCGAACTCGAACTCCGGGCGGTCGCCGAGCTTGTACAGCGCCGACGGGCCGGGGCTGTCGAACAGCGCGAGCATGGCGACTTCCTCGCCGCGCAGGCGGACCTGCCGCGCCATCTCGAACGCGACGGTGCCGCCGAAAGACCAGCCGCCGATGTAGTACGGGCCTTTCGGCTGCACCTCCATCATCGCGTCGACGTAGAGTTCGGCCATCTTGGCGTAGGTGGTGTAGGCACCGGACTTGCCGTCGATGCCCGGATGCTGGAAGGCGTAGAACGGCTGGTCCTTGCCCAGGCAGCGCGCCATCTCGATGTAGCAGTGGACGATGCCGCCGGCCGGATGGGCGCAGAAGAACGGCGGACGGGTGCCGTCCTTCTGCAGCGCCACCAGCGGCGAGAGCTTGCGCTGGTCCATCGGGGTCTCGGTGTATTCGAACACCGCGTTGGCCTGGTCGGCCACGGTTGGCGAATTGAACACTTCCGACAGCGGCAGCGCGACCCGGAATTCGGTCTCCAGCGCCGACAGCAGTTTCAGCGCCATGATCGAATCGCCGCCGAGGTCGAAGAAGTTGTCGTGGATGCCGACGCGGTCGATCTCGAACAGCGACTGCCAGATCGCGCAGATGATCTTCTGGCGTTCGGTGACCGGCGCGGCGTAGGCCGCGGAGAGGTCCGGACGGCGGTACTGGGCGGATGCGGCGCCGTCCTGCTCCTGCTCGTCCGCGATCGCGGGCGCGAGCGGTTGCCAGCGCGCGTGCGCGGGCTCGGCGGTCAGCCACGGGTCGTCCTCGCCGCCGATGCCGAAGATCGCGGCGGCGACCAGCGCGGCCAGCCGCGCGCGGTCCTCGGCGCTGTCGGCCTGCAGCGAGGGCGGATCCCAGTGCAGGCGGCGGCGCGTGGCCGCGGCGCCGATGCCGTGGAGGCGGGCGTCGGTGAGCGCCTGCAGCAGCAGCGGCGGATGACCGAAGCGCGCGCCGGTCGGCGCGAACCAGACCTGGTGCGCGACCGGAATGCCGCCGAGCCCTTCGGCGAGCGCGCGCGCGCCCTCGAGCACCGCGCGCACGTCCTTGGGCTGCAGATAGACCAGCACTTC
>JBIJBH010000124.1:0-8682 GCA_044345315.1 Lysobacteraceae bacterium | reverse complement strand
GTGCGGGCGTGGTGGTGGAGGTCGGCGAAGGCGTGACCAGCGTGCGGCCCGGCGATCACGTGATTCCGCTGTACACGGCCGAATGCCGCGAATGCCTGTTCTGCAAGTCCGGCAAGACCAATCTCTGCGTCGCGGTGCGCGCGACCCAGGGCAAGGGCGTGATGCCCGACGGCAGCTCGCGGTTTTCGTACGACGGGCAGCCCGTCTACCACTACATGGGCTGCAGCACCTTCAGCGAATACACGGTCGTGGCCGAGGTGTCGCTGGCGAAGATCGATCCGCAGGCGAATCACGAACAGGTCTGCCTGCTCGGCTGCGGCGTCACCACCGGCCTCGGCGCGGTCCACAACACCGCGAAAGTGCAGCCCGGCGACAGCGTCGCGGTGTTCGGGCTCGGCGGGATCGGGCTGGCGGTGATCCAGGGCGCGCGTCAGGCGCAGGCCGGACGGATCATCGCGATCGACACCAATCCGGCGAAATTCGCCCTGGCCACGCAGATGGGCGCCACCGACTGCGTCAACCCGAAGGACCACGACAAACCGATCCAGCAGGTGATCGTGGAGATGACCGGCTGGGGCGTGGACCACAGCTTCGAGTGCATCGGCAACGTGCAGGTGATGCGCGCCGCGCTGGAATGCGCCCACCGCGGCTGGGGCCAGTCGGTGATCATCGGCGTGGCCGGCGCCGGACAGGAGATCTCGACCCGCCCGTTCCAGTTGGTGACTGGCCGGACCTGGAAAGGAACCGCGTTCGGCGGTGTGAAGGGGCGCAGCCAGTTGCCGGGGATGGTCGAACAGGCGATGCGGGGCGAGATCGAACTCGCGCCGTTCGTGACCCACACCCTGCCGCTGGACCGGATCAACGACGCCTTCGACCTCATGCACGCAGGCGAATCGATCCGCAGCGTGATCCATTACTGAGCGCACGCAACGCGTGCGCAAGACCACAGCGGGACACAGGGCACGACACCATATGATCCGATGCTTCGGCCTGGCGCTGCTGTCGCTGTGGTTCTGGGCGACCGCTGCGCAGGCACAGACGCTGGATCTGCACGCCGCTGCCGATCCCGATGCGGTGATCGAACGCCTACCCGATCTGGCCCGGCAGGCGATCGCCGAATACCGGGAGGAGGATCGCGCCAAACGCCTCAGCACCCTGTTCCGGCTGCAGAGCGTCGCCGGCGAGCATCGCGCCGCCGACGAAACGCTGACGGCGCTGGTACGGCTGCGCAGCGAAACCGATCCGGACAACGTGCCGCCGCTGCGCGCCTTCCAGGTGTACGAGCGCGCGCGGATGGCGGCGAATGGCGACGGCACGGAATCGGGCGATGCCCTGCGCACCGCGTTCCGCGCGGTGTTCGAGCCGCTGGACGATCTTGCTGCGAGTCGGGCGATCCCGTGGCTGCAGGGCGATGCCGAACGTCAGCGCGCACAGGTGCGTGCGCTGGCCGACAAGGCCGCGGCGCAACCGCGGATCGCGCTCGCCGATGCGATCGCGCTGATCCGCGCGCGCCATCTGCTGGCGGTGATCGACACCGTCGGCGCGCAGGCCGATGCGCTGATCGCCGAGGACGATGCCCGCCGCTACGCGATCGACACCCGCGTCGATGTGCGCACGCCCGATGGCGCCACGCTCTCGGCGATCGTCGCGACCCCGCGCAGCGCGCGCACCGGGCTGCCGGCGCTGTTGCGCTTCACCATCTACGTCGACGATGCCCGGGCGCTGGCCGATGTCCGCAGCGCCGCGGCCCGCGGTTACGCCGGCGTGGTCGCCTATACCCGCGGCAAGGGCCGCAGCCCGCAGACACCCGTGCCCTACGAACACGACGGCGACGACGCGCGCACGTTCATTCACTGGATCACGCACCAGCCGTGGAGCGACGGCCGCGTCGGCATGTACGGCGGCAGCTACGAAGGCTTCACGCAGTGGGCGGCGGCGAAACGCCTGCCGGCGGCGCTGAAGACGATCGTGCCCTGGGTCGCCAACAACCCCGGCAACGGCCTGCCGATGGAGAACAACGTCTTCATCTTCGCCAACTACGCCTGGCCGCTCTATACCACCAACAACAAGAGCCTGGACGAAGCGACCTATTTCGATCACGAGCGCTGGAACGCACTGAACGATCGCTGGTATCGCAGCGGCGAGCCCTATCGCGCCATCGACCGCATCGACGGCACGCCCAACCCGTGGTTCCAGCGCTGGTTGCGCCACCCGACCTACGACCGCTACTGGCAGCGGATGACGCCGCACGGCCGCGAATTCGCGAAGATCGACATCCCGGTGCTGACCATCACCGGTTATTTCGACGATGGCCAACAGTCGGCGATCGACTATCTGCGTCGGCATCTCGCGCAGCGGCCCGACGCACGTCACTATCTGCTGATCGGCCCCTGGGACCACGGCGGCGCGCAGGCCGCGCGCAAAGCGGCGATGCACGGCGGGTATGCGATCGATCCGGTGGCGATGATCGACACGCCCGAGATCACCTGGCAGTGGATGGATCACGTCTTCCGCGGCGCGCCGCTGCCGGCCCTGCTGCAGGACCGCGTCAATCATCAGGTCATGGGCACGAATCTGTGGAAACACGCGCCGTCGATCGAGGCGATCAGCCGCGAACGGCGCACATACCATCTCGACGCGACCCGCAGCGGCGATCACTACACGCTGTCCGAACGCCCCGAGATGCCGGCCGCGGCGCTGGAGCAGATCGTGGACTTCTCCGACCGCACCACCAGCCTCGGCGATCACTACCCGAATCCGGTCGTCGGCAAGACGCTCGACGCCTCGGCCGGGCTGCTGTTCGAAAGCGCGCCGTTCGCCGAGGCGGTGGAGATCTCCGGCCTGTTTTCCGGCGAGCTGTTCGTCACCACCGATCGCCGCGATCTGGATTTCAGCGTGACCCTGTACGAGCGCATGCCCTCCGGCGAACTGTTCCATCTGTCCTACTTCCTCGGCCGCGCCAGTCACGCCGACGACATGGGCAGCCGCCGGCTGCTGACGCCGGGCAAGAAAACCCGGATCCGCTTCGACCGCACGCGGATGACCAGCCGCAGGCTGCAACCCGGCAGCCGCTTGGTCGTCGCGCTGACCGTGAACAAGAACGCCTACGCCCAGCTCAATCACGGCACCGGCAGGGACGTCAGCGACGAAAGCCTGCGCGACGCCGGCGCGCCGATGCGGGTGCTGTGGCACACCGACAGCAGAATTTACGTTCCCCTTTCGCAATGACCCCGCACGTACCGGAGATCGCGCCCTTGGAACGCATCGAACACCGCGCCAGCTTCGGCGGCTGGCAGGACGTCTACCGCCACGATTCGCGGACGCTGGGATGCGCGATGCGGTTCGCGATCTACCTGCCGCCGCAGGCGGCGCAGCGGCCGTGCCCGGTGCTGTACTGGCTCTCGGGCCTGACCTGCACGGAGCAGAACTTCATCCTCAAGGCAGGGGCACAGCGCTACGCCTCGGAGCACGGCGTCGTCGTGGTCGCGCCAGACACCAGCCCGCGCGGCGAGGACGTCGCCGATGCCGAGGGCTACGATCTCGGCCAGGGCGCGGGCTTCTACGTCGATGCCACCGAATCGCCGTGGTCGCGGCACTACCGGATGCACAGTTATGTCGCCGAGGAGCTGCCGGCGTTGGTCGAGACGCATTTTCCGGTGACTTCGGCGCGCGGCATCTTCGGGCATTCGATGGGCGGGCACGGTGCGTTGATCACCGCGCTGCGGCATCCGGGTCGCTATCGCAGCGTCTCGGCGTTTTCGCCGATCGTCGCGCCGACGCAGGTGCCGTGGGGACAGAAGGCGTTCGCCGCGTATCTCGGCGAGGCTCCCTCGCGCTGGCAGGAATGGGACACCTGCAGCCTGATCGCCACCGCGCGCGAGCGGCTGACCTTGCTGATCGATCAGGGCGAAGCCGACGAATTCCTCGACACCCAACTGCAGCCGGAACGTCTGCAGGCCGCCTGCGACGCCGCCGGTCATCCACTGGAGCTGCGTCTGCGCAGGGGCTACGACCACAGCTATTACTTCATCGCCAGTTTCATCGGCGAGCATTTCATCTTCCACATGCGCCAGCTCAGCCGGGCTCGCTGAACGGTGCCGGCGGCCCGGACGGCATCGGCGGACGGACCACCCCGTCCGCTCCGCCGCGGCGTATGCTGCGCGCAGGCCCCTCCGGATGCCCCGCCATGCGCTCCCGTGCCCTCGTCCTCGCCTGCGCCGCCGCCGTCTCCCTGCTGACCGCTGCCGCGACCGCCCACGGTCAGTCCTCGCTCGAACAACAACTGCGCGACCGCCTCCGCGGCGGCAGCAACGCCAACCTCAACGAACGCGACGCCGCCGGCGGCGTACGCGAAGCGCTCGCCCAAGGCGTGGATCGCGCGGTGCGCCAGCTCGGCCGCGAAGACGGCTTCTTCCGCGACCAGGCGGTGAAGATCCTCGTCCCCGAACGCCTGCGCAGGGTCGCCGACCTCGCCCGCCAACTCGGCGCCGGCAAACGCGTGGACGAATTCGAGCTGTCGATGAACCGCGCCGCCGAAAAAGCGGTCCCACTCGCCGCCGGGATCCTCGCCGATTCGGTGCGGCAGATAACCCTGCAGGATGCGATCGGCCTGGTCCGCGGCGGCGAGACCTCCGCCACCGACTTCTTCCGTCGCACCAGCGAACAGAAACTCCACGACGCCTTCCTGCCGATCGTCGCCAAACAGACCGCCGCCGTCGGCGTCACCCGCAAGTACAAGGATTTCACGAAGAAGGCCGGCGGCAACGCCCTCGCCGGCGCCCTGCTCGGCGGCGAAGGCGGCAGCGGCATGAACAGCGCCGACCTCGACGACTACGTCACCCGCCGCGCCATCGACGGCCTGTTCCACGTCATCGCCGAACAGGAACGCCAGATCCGCCGCAACCCTGCGGCACGGACTTCGGATCTGTTGCGGCGGGTGTTTCGCTGAGCGATCCGGCAGGAAACGACCGGATGCGTTTCCCGGCCCTCGCTTGCGTGCGCCGGCCTGACACGATCGCAGTTGGGATGTCACGATTCAGTAATCCGATTCAGTAATCCGGTTCAGTAATCCCGGTTCAGGACGCCGTCCTTCCGCCGCGCCAGAAGAGCGACACGATTCGCAAAACCTGACACGGGCTGCCGATAGGATGCGGATGTCGCACGGTGCGGATCACCGTGCGGCATCCGTACGGCGCGCTCGCCGCCGGGGCGCCTGTTGGCGTCCCGGACAACACCACCATCGCTGTTCGCTCCATGGAAGGCGGGTCGCGTTCGAAACCACCACGCACCGATGAACGATTAAGGACGATTCTCAATGGTACGCATCACGAAATTCCGCACCACCTCGCTCTCCGCCGCTCTCGCCGGCGCGCTGCTCGTCGCGCCGCTGGCCTATGCCGCGCCGCCCGCCGCCGAAATGGGCGACGCCGTCGTCGCCGAAGCGCCGATGGCCAAATCGATGGGCGGCGCGCTGTTCGCCACCCGCGACCTGCGCGGCCCGATGCTGATCGATCTGGGCCAGCCCTCGGTGGCCGACGCCCGCGCGCTCAAGCAGCGCCGCGAGGATCAGGTCAAGCGCGGCCAGCCGCTGGAGATCGGCTTCCCCCGCAATGTGCCGAACGCGCGGATCGCGCTGTCGAAGCTGGGCTGGGAACGCCTCGGCGACGGCAGCCTCGCCGCCCGCTTCGAGGTGTCTTCCGACACCGCCGTGGCGATGCGCGCCGCGCTGTCGCTCAAGAGCATCGGCCGCGGCAATGTCGGCGCGGTCACGCTGCGCTTCGGCGGCGCCGATGGCCGCGTGTTCGAGCAGAACGGCCGCGACTTCGCCGGGCGCAACACGGGCTGGTCGCCGGTGCTGATGGGCGATACCGCGACGGTCGAGATCGTGCTCGCGAAGGGTCAGCGTCCGCAGAACTTCGCGCTCAGCCTGCCGCAGATCTCGCACTTCGACACCAGCCCGATCGCCAGCGAAGCCGAGCTGCGCGCGATCGCCAAGATCGGCGAAAGCGGAAGCTGCAACCGCGACATCGTCTGCCGCACCAGCCCGACCACCGGCTTCCTCAACGCCGAGAAGGCGGTGGCGCGGATGGTCTACGTCAGGAGCGGCAGCTCGTATCTGTGCACAGGCACGCTGATGAACAACAATCATGTGCCGAAGAAGCGGCTGTTCTGGAGCGCGGCGCACTGCATCAGCACCCAGGCCGTGGCCGACACCCTGCAGACCTACTGGTTCTACAAGGCCACCACCTGCGGCGGTCTGACCCAGGCGCCGGGCGCGGTCACGCTGACCGGCGGCGCGTTCCTGCGCCATGCCAACCTCACCCGCGACACCCTGCTGCTGGAACTGAAGACCGCACCGCCGGCCGGCGCCGTGTATGCGGGCTGGACCAGCGCCGCGATCGGCGCCACCGGCACCGCGATCGAGGGCATCCATCATCCCTCGGGCGACGCGAAAATGTATTCGCTCGGCTCGGTCACCGGCCTCAGCACCTCGATCGACGGCAAGTCGCCGCTGTATCGCGTGGTCTGGAACACCGGCGTGACCGAAGGCGGTTCCTCGGGCTCGGCGCTGTTCACGATCGCCGCGGACGGCACCTATCAGCTGCGCGGTGGTCTCTACGGCGGCCTTTCGTTCTGCTCGACCCCGACCCAGCCGGACTACTACTCGCGCTTCTCCGACGTGTATGCGTCGATCGCGACGTTCTTCAACCCGTAAGCATCGTTTTTCCAATTCGCGATACGCACGGGTCCGGCGCAAGCCGGACCCGTTTTCGTTGGCGCATCGCTCACCCGATCCGCAGCGGGACATCGCCGATCGCATCGGGAGGCATGAGTAGGAATACGCGGTCGCTTCGACGATCGCACTCAATTCACGGATCCTTCAGCGACAGCGCAACCGCCGCATCGCCATGCTGCGCGCCATCCAATCGCCCCCGCTTTTGGACGGCCGGAGAAACGACTCCGGTTCATCATTCCATCGGAGATCACGATCATGTCCCTGTTCCGCACCCGCAAGCGCCGCATCGCATTGTCTCTCGCCGTCGCTGCCGTTCTCGGCGGCGCCAGTTCCGCCGTCGCCGCTCAGGCCTACACCCCGCAGCAGTTCGTCCGCGCCTGCGAAAGCAGCGTCGGCAACACCGTCGTGCTGTCGCAGCCGCTCAGGCTGCAGGGCAGCTTCACCGGCGAAACCCACGTCAGCGCCAGCGGCTGCACCGTGGTCCTCGCGCCGGACGCCGCGTTCGAGCTCGACCAGATCACGCTGAACTTCGGCGGTCCGCTGGTCGTGCGCGGCAATCGCAACGGCAGGGTGCAGATCGAAAAGGCCGTGGTCAACGCGCCGACGATCACGCTCAATCTGCTCGGTGAAGACAGTCAGTTCCTGATGAACGAAGGCCGCATGTACGCCAGCGCAGGCGACATGAGGCTGCAGTTCGGGCTGAAGGGCAAGCTGGAGATGATCAACAGCGGTGGCTGGACGCGCGGCGGCCTCACGACCCAGGGCGCGCTGCGCATCGGCTCCGGCGCGTTCTTCCAGGGCAACCTCTCGAACGCCGGCCTCGAAGGCGCCTCCGGCATCTTCCTGGCGATCAACGGCGCGGATTCGGCCTGGAAGATCGAGCAGTCGACGCTCAACGTGTCCAACTTCACCTTCAGCGCCGTCGACGGCAGCGCCTATCGCAGCGGCCCGCTGTCGATCGTGGGCACCGCTCCCAAGGCCAGTGTCGAGATCGTCGAGACCAACATCCGCTTCGCGTCGCAGGCGATCACCATGCGCCTGTCCGGCGCCGAATCGACCCTGCTGCTGAAGAACGCGACCTCGCAGACCGGCAGTCAGGCGGTCTACCTCGGCGCTCCCGGCGACAAGGGCGTCGTCCTCGTCGAAAACAGCCTGTTCTACGCCAACCCGGGCATCGTCGTCGAGACCGGCACCAACGGCTCCACCGGCGTGATCGGCAATCCCGGGACGCTGTACGCGCAGAACAGCATCCGCGTGTCCACGGGCTTCGGCGGCGCGTGCGTCGTCACGCCGCTGTGGTCGCTGAGCGCGCCGCAGATCAGCGCCTGCCGCTGAAATCCGACGCCATCCGCGGCGAAGCGGCACTGTTCGCCGCATCGCGAACAACGATGATTCACGCACGGGTCCGGCGCAAGCCGGGCCCGTGCGCGTTTTCGGCATCGTCGGGTGGAGCGGCTTTCAGACCACTGGCCTCTTCAACGCTCCGGTAAAGTGGCCTTCAGGCCGATCTTCTCTTGCCGATCATGAAAAGCAGCGGCCTGAAGGCCGCTCTACCGATGTGTTGGCAGGAAGTATCGCGCGGACGATCAGAGCCGTTTCGCCGCCCACAGCGCGAGTTTTTCGCGACCGATCTTGGCGTTGTGGCGGATATCGACCGGGAACGGCTTCGGATGATGCAGGAACGCCGCCACCTTCGCGGTGTGCACGAAGCCTTCGCCCAAATGGCGGAGTTCGGCTTCGATCCGCGGCCACTCGCGCGCCGACACGCCTGCGCGCAGTTCCACGCACAGCACCGCGCGCTGTGATCCGAAGCGGCCGACGCCGACCAGCGCGGTGCGGCGCACGTCGGGATGGGTGTTGAACACCGGCTCGACCTGCTCGGTGCACAGCGTCGTCTCGGCGGTGACCACGCGCTGCGACTTGCGGCCGCAGAACCACAGCCGGCC
>JBIJBH010000123.1:0-8703 GCA_044345315.1 Lysobacteraceae bacterium | reverse complement strand
AGAGTTTTGCTGTCCTCATGATATTTCTCCCAGTGAGTCTTGGCGGCTTTGTATCTCTTTTCTTCGAAATCGAGGCGGCCGATCCAGAAAGAAGCGTTTCCGCGCTCGAACAAGGCATCTTCGTGGTTCGGGCTTCTTCGGATGGCAAGATCTGCCAGCGCATAGGCTTGTCTGAAAGATTTTTCGGCCTGCTCTGCGCTTTTTATCTGAAGCAGGGCCTCGCCAACCGTTCGGTAAGCCCGTGCCGTATTGGACAGTTCGGAAAGGCTCATGTTCTCGATGTCGCGATCCCCTAGGTAGTTGATCGCTTCGGTTCCTACTTCGCCGAGTAGCCCAAGTATTCCTCGGCTGCGAAGTTCCTCCGCGAGAGGTCCGAGTAGATATTCCGTAAGTCGCCTGGATTCCAGTTCACGCTTCTCCGCATCTTTTCTCGCCTGAACAGCCACGATGGCCGATGTCAACGAAAGGAGTGTTAGAACGGAAAGCGCGATCATCGCTGCTCTCCGGATTTTTCTTCGATTCTTGTAAGCCCTTTCTGATCCAAGCAAATAGTCGCGCACTTCGCATCCGATGCTTGTAGTGAAGCGTTCCGCCGCTTCTCGCGCTTCCATCAGCGGCCTGCCCGGGTTGAGCAGATGATCCGGGCTGCGTCCTTCCTCCGCCCATCGCCTGGCCGCTCGCTCGAGGCGAGCTTTCGCCTGCAGCAAACGTCGGTTGTCCTGTGTCCACTCGGAAGCGCGCGGCCACCGTCGAAGCAGCGCTTCGTGCACGACGCCGACCGTCGGGCGGCCATCATGCAGGCCGCCGACGAACAGGCGGGCGGAGATGAATGCGTCGATCAAGGTGCGTGCGTCGACGTCGAACGCATCGATATCGGCGCGACGGGCGCTGACCACGTCGCTGTCTGGCTGGATCACAATCAGCCTGGAAAGAACTTTGTCGAGACTTGCCTTGGCATTCTCCGGCAAGGCGGCGAAGACCTGCTCCGCGCGGTAGGCGACCGCGCCTTCGAGGCCGCCCATCTCGTTGTAGACCGCGAAGGTGAGCTGTCTTTGGTCCTTGCAGCGCTCGTACAAGGTCTGCAGCGTGTGCTGCAGCAGAGGCAGCGCGTCCGGTTGCGCGAGCGCCGCTTCGAGCAATGCGTCGTCGAGACGGGTCATGGTTTCCGGGTCGACCCCGAAGCCGATGTCGGCTTTCCATGCGGGCGTTCGGATGATCTCCCCGATCTCTCCGTAGCGAGGGGCGAGGATGTCGAGATGACCGTCGCCGGCCTTGCGCTCGGCGAGCGCGGGCAGGGCTTCGATGAGTTTCGGATAGAAATCGCTGCGTGCGATCATCACCACCAGAACATGCGGGCTCGCGCACAGCGCGAGCAGCAGGCGCAGGAATCCCTCTTGCGCATCGGCATCGATGTCGGCGGCGGCGACCAGCGTTTCCGCATGATCGATGGTGAGCAGAAGATGCGCGTGGGGCTGCTCGTGCTGGCCACTCGGGAAGCGTTTGCGGAACGCCTCGGCGGCGAATCCGGCGATCGATTCCGGCGATCCTGTCAGTAGTGACTTCAGCTGTTCTTGCGTCTGCTGCGGGAATACCGGACGCTCGTCGATCGACCAGGTCGCGAGCGCAGCGATCAGCGGCGCGAGCGGATCGCCAGCGTTGGCAGCGGCGAGGTCGCACTCGGCGATGCACAGCGCGCGGAGGCCGTCGAAGCCGTCCGACTTGGTCAGCAGCGGAATCGCGCCCGCTCGCAGCAGCGAGGTCTTGCCGCAGCCGCTGGCCCCGACCATGAGAACGAAGCGGCGCTGGTTGTCGATCTGATTGCGCATTGCGCGCAGCAGGTCGGCGACCATCCGACCGCGTCCGCAGAACACCGCGGCGTGGGCGGCATCGAATGCGGATAGGCCGACATAGGGGTTGCCTCCGCTCCAGGGTTTGGAGGGCATCCGCCGGTAGTCTTCCGGCAGCGACACCGGCAGCATCAGCCGATAGCCGACTCCGCTGACGGTCTCGATATAGCGCGGGCGGTGTCGGTCGTCGCGGATCCGCGTGCGCAAGTTCGACACGGTCTTGCTGACCGGGCTGTCGCCGTAGACCGCACTGCCCCACACGTCGACGAGCAGACGCTCCTTGCTGACTGTTTCGCCCGCATGCTCCGCGAGCATCACCAGCACTTCCATCATCCGCCGTTCGAGTTTGATTTCCTCTTCGCCGCGGAGGACGACGAGCCTGTCGGGTTGTACTTGCAGGTCGTCGATCCTGAAGCGTGCGCGTGCGACCAGCGACTGGGTCCGATCCTTGCGACTGGGCATGTTGCACCTACCCGACGTTGATGGCGACGAGGTGTTCCTGCGCGGCGCGGAGCCGGCTGGCTGGGGCTGGTCGTCGGTGCGGGGGCGGTGTGTTCGATGGGCAAGGCGGTGGGTTCTTGCCGCGATACCGGACTCGAGTCGGTTCCATGTCCGCTCCCTGGCGGTGGGCGCGCCTGCGCCCGCATCGGTTGTCTATCGTTCCCGGATTTTCGATGTGCGCCTACTATCGAATCGGTGGCCGGGCGTCGCGTCCAGTTGTCGCGCCGGGGGCGGCGCTTGTCAAGAACGACGAAGGGCATGCCCGACGCCGTCGTGGCGCCTGGCATGCCCTTCGGGGCGTCGGCGGTCGGTGTGCGGTCGAACGGAAACGGCGCTTCCGTTCGAACGGATGGCCGCGAACCGTCGACGATCCCGTCAGTCGAGGCCCAGAACCGCGGTGAACGAGTAGATGATGCCGGTCGCGTTCGTAGGCGGCCCGATGACGACGGCCGTGGTGAAGGCGACGCCCCAGTAGATCGTTTCGGAGCCGGACAGTCTGGTCTGACCATAGAAGTGCCCGGTCTGCCCGCCGTTGTCGGCGATTTCCGTGGTGATCTGGATCGCCATTTGATTCAGCAGCGCCGACGAGTAGGGCAGTTGCCAGCTGGTGAAGTCGGTCGTCAGCTGCTGGAGGATGCAGGCCGGCGCGCTCCCGGCGACATTGGCGCTCCAGGGCTCCATGATCCCCTCGTCCCGCTGGTTCGCAACCGAGGCCGGATAGGTGGACGGCCAGTTGGCCATCAGGTTGGCGACCAGGGCTTTTTCGATCGCAGCGACGCCGTCGGCGACGGTGGTGCCGGCGGGAATCGTGCCGAGCCCGAGCGAGGTGTAGGCAGGCTGGAAATTGTTCACATTGACCGTGATGTTGGTGTTGTTGATTGTCGACATGATCCGATCCTTTGGGAGATGTTTGGTTTTCCTACTCGTATGGCTTTTCGGAGTGCGCCCCGATTTTTTTGAGTGGAGTGCGGTTTCCACTTGCTGCGGATCCATCCTGATCGCGGCTGGCGCTCGCCGTGGGCCCTTCGCGGATCGTCGGCGGTGCCGCTCCGGTGCGTGTCAGCGATCGCCGGGCGCGCTGTCCCGTTCGGCGAGAACGATCCGGGCCAGGGGCACGTCGAGGCAGCGCGCGAATTCGCGGGCGATGCGGAAGCGCACCGCGCGTCCGGTCTCGGCGCGTTTGATCGTGGTCAGCGACAGCGGGATGTTGCGGCGCCAACAGTCGTCGGCGAGGTCCTGCTGGCTCATGCACCTGCTCTGGCGCAACTGGCGGAGCAGGGCGCTGTCGAGCAGCACATGACCGCGCTGCAATCGATCGGTCGAGGTCGTTTCGGGCGCGCGGGGGCGATCGGCGTCGGGGAGGGCGGGGCGGGACGGGAGCGCCTCCGCATCGAAGCCGGGGAGCGGGTGGCAGTGGCTTTCGGCGTGGTTCTGGGCGAACGGGGTGTGGGCGAGTTCCATTGTCGTCGGTTCCCTGGAGCTTGAAGGGCGACGCCATCGCGATCGATGGCGGTGGATGGCCCGCGCTCCTGCCGTCTGTCGTGCTCGTTCGACGCGCCGCGGGAACGACGCGCCGGATCGGCGACGATGGCGGTCAGCGGAGTGGCGGTGCCATGCCCGGGAGCCTGCGGATCAGGCCGTCGCGGGACCTTCCGGAAACCTTCCGGTTTGCAAGTGTTTGATTCGCATGACGATTCGCCGTGTCGAATCGAGGGCGCGCGCGGACGCACGACGGCGACCGTCCTCGCGCAGTGGCGAGGGACGGCGGCAAGCCTTCACCGCCGTTGCGAACTCAGGGCATGATCGGGACGATCCGGTACGGCTGGGGGCTGCCGCCCGTGGGCTGGTAGATGTAGACCTTGACCGTGTTCTCGTTCGGGAACGGCGTCGGGTACTGCACGTCGCAGAGGAAGCAGTAGTTGATGCCGGCGACGATCTGGCTGGCGAACGCGAACGGGGTGTAGCGTGCGCCCGCCGTCGGCGGCAGCGCGGTTTCGAAGACGTCTTTCGCCTGGGGAGTCAGCGTGAAGTCGAAATTCGACCAGTCGCCGACGGGGGCGGGGTTCGGCATGGGGCGCTCCCTGTGTGCTGGCTGCGATCGCGGTGCTCCGGGAGGGTGGGGGCGGCGACGGTCGTGTCGCGGCCTTCCCCGGCTTCCCGTGCCTGCCCGCCGCGACCGTGCCTGTCGCAATCGTGGCGGCTCGACCGGCGCTCGCCGGGGGGCTTGGCCTCCCGCTGCGGTGTCGGAACGGCGCCCGTGTCGATTCCTCGCGGCGTGCATGCGCACGCAGGCCCGCCTTCGCGGCGGGCCTGCGCGCTGCGCGGGCGGGATGGCGTCGCGGACATCGCGCATCAGCGGCTATACAAGGGGATCATGGCTGGCCTGCGGATCGCAGAAGATGATCGTCGGCTCGGCTTTCCCTTCGGTCTTGATTTCCACGAATACCCCGAAATCGATCGACTGGTGTTCGAGCAGATCAAGCATGAACGTCGCGGATTGCCCGTCGTGCTCCACTCTGAAACAGTGGATCGGATGATGCGATTCAGTCACGCCTGTGGAGGCGTAGTTGACGATCTTCACGGAAGCGTTGTCCTCTGTCTTGTTAGCGATCTTGATCGCGATGCTGGTTGAGGTCGCGCGCAGGATCATGGATTTCTGTGAATAAGTCCCATCGTAATCGCCGCGTGCCCCGGTGATGGTCAATTGCAGGGACATATACGCCTGTTCGATAGGCTGCGGGTGAAGGACGAATGTGGTCATGTCCAATCCTCTGGTGTCTGAGATGGCGTGGCGGGATCTGGATCTGGATCTGGATCGGCGCAGCGCGGCGCAGCGATTTCGATGCTCGGTGACGGTCGTCGGTCGTCGGTCGGGATGCAGCGGCGCTTGCCGATGCGAGGACTATCGCGAAACCGACACTGAATGTCAGAGCCTGTTCGGAGTCTTTCCGGTGCTCGTTCCGGCGGCAATGCCCGCGGTCGAGGCGCGGCCCGCACCCGTGATCGCGGTGAAATCCGGGTCGCGGTATCCGATCCCGTCGAGCCAGTCGAGTTGCTTCGCGACGCGCTCGCGATCGCCGAGCAGAAAGTGCGCGCCGACCCAGGGGGCGACGACCTTCGGGTCCCTCGATGTCTTCGCCGTCGGCGCAAGCAGAGCGATCGCCCGGCGCCAATCGCTGTGCGCATCGGCCGTCGCCCCGAGCCCGGAACGATGCCTGCCGCGAGCCACAAACCCGTTCGCGAGCATGACCGTATCCGCGATGCCGGCGTTCGGGCCTTGCGCGATGCGCTCGAGGTCCGCGATGGCGCCGCGCCATGCCGCCTCGGCCGCGGGGCCGGACTGGGATGTCGCACCGAGAAGCGCGACAATCGCTTCCTGGCGCTGCAGCCTCAGCGAACGATCGGCCGAGGCCTTGATCCGGAGGATCATTCTCTCGGCGATGCGCGCATGCGATGCGCGACGGCGCCCGTCGCCCTGCATGCCGGCGAGTTCGGCCGCTTCGGTGTGCGCCAGGAGCAGGTCCAGTGCCCAGACCTTGTTGGCCGGTTCGCGCGCGGTCACCGTGGACAGGTGTTCGATGCTTTCGTCGAGCAGAAGCCGAGCCTCGTCCAGTCGTCCCCGGGAAACCGCGAGATTGCCGGCGTTGAGCAGCGAGGTCGCGAGCCTGCGTCGCCACACGAGCGCGTCGGGTTCGTCGGCGACGAGTGCGCGCAGCATCGCGATCTGCTCGGCGTATCCGTTCGCGGCCTGCAGCAGCCGGCCTTCCGACTCATCGCCGCTGGCGATCCAGGACATCGTGTCGGCCAGATCGTAGCGCAGGGCATTGTCGTCGGGTTTCAGTGCGAGGACTTCCGCCTTGAGCCCGGCCGATCGCCTGAAATAGCCGAGAGCTTCGCCGATGCGTCCGCGATCGCGGGCCACGGCGCCGAGATTGTTGAGCGCATACGACAGTTCCACCCGCCAGGCCGGATTGTTCGGCTCCAGTTCGGTCAGGCGCTCGCTGGTCCGGAGATACGTGAGCCAATGCGTTTGCGCATCGTCGAGTCGGGCCTGACGATAATGGTGATAGCCCAGCCAATACGCCGCGATGCCCAGTTCGGCGATGGCTTCGGTCGACGCCGGTGCGCGCTCGACCGCGTCGAGCGCAGCCCGGTTGGCGCGCTCGAAAGCGGACTTCGCTTCCCCCAGTTTCGCCTCTTCCATCATCACTTCGCCGACCGTGCGCAGGGCGCGGGATCGATTGATGAGGTCTTCGGTGCGGGTGTGCCCCCGGGGGCGACGTTCCGATTGATCGAGCGCCTTGGTGCTGATGCCGCCGAGCAGTTTGAGGCTGCCGAGCGGGCGCAGTTTCTCGGCCAGATCCACCAGCATGTAGTCGGACAACTGCAGGGCCTCCTCGCGGCGTTGTTCCGCTTCGCTGCGGGCCCGCGAGGCGATCAGGGCCATCGCCGCGGAAACGATCGCGAACGCCGCCAGACTCGCGATCGCGGCGGCGCGGAGACGGCGTTGGCGTCGCTCGCGTCGCGCGGAGGCCTGCAGGAACGCGTGTTCGTCGGGGCCGAGATCGTCGGGGAAGCGACGGGCCGCTTCCAGTGCTTCCTGCAGCGGGCGGCCCGGATTGAGCAGGTGATCGGCGCTGCGGCCTTCCTCGACCCAGCGCGCGGCCGCGCGCCGGATGCGGTCCTCGGCCTGCAGGATGCGGCGATTGTCCTGCGCCCAGTCGCGCGCACGCGGCCACTGCCGCAGCAAGGCTTCGTGCGCCACCCGGAAGCCGGCGCGGCCGTCGCTCAATTCGGCGACGAACAGGCGGGCCCGGACGAAGGCCTCGGCCAGCGCGCGGGCGTTCCCGTCCAGTGCGGACCAGGCGACGCGACGGGCGCTGACGCTGTCGCTGTCCTGTTGCATCGCGATCAGTCGTGCGAAGACGCTGTCCAGGCTGCGCCGGGCGGCCTCCGGCAGGGCCGCGAAGACTTCCTCGGCGCGATGCGCGAGCGCGCCTTCCAGTCCGCCGATCTCGCGGTAGGCGTCGAAGCGCAGTTCGCCGTCGTCGCTGCGGCGTTCGTACAGCGCCTGCAGGGTGTGCTGCAGCAGCGGCAGGGCGTCGGCGTGCGCGCACGCGGCGTCGCGGAGCACGTCGTCGAGGTGTTCCGCGGTCTGCGCGTCCTCCTCGAAGCTGAGGCCCGCGATCGCGGCGGGCGTGCGGATGATCTGGGCGATCTCGCCGGGGCGCGGGGTCAGCACGTCGAAATGGCCCTCGCCCGATTTGCGCTCGGCGATCTCGGGAAAGGCTTCGACCAGCGCGAGATAGAAATCGCCGCGGACGACCATCGCCACCATCGCCCGCGGCGACTCGCAAAGATGATGCAGCGCGCGCGAGAACGCGGCGTCGCGTTCCGGGTCCCGATTCGGGGTCGCGACCAGCGCTTCGGCATGGTCGATCGTCAGCAGCAGGTGCGCGTGGCGTCGGTCCGCGATTTCCCGCGACGGATGGCGGCGGAACGCTTCTTCGATCGCGGTCGCGATCGATTCGGGCGATCGCCGGATGGCGGCGGCGAGATCGGTCGCCGACGCGGGCGCGAAGACCGGCCGTCCGCCGAGCGTCCAGGTCGCCAGCGATGCGGCGAGGTGGTTCAGGGCATCGCCGGGTTCGACCCCGGCGAGATCGCAGTTGGCGGTCGCGAGCGCATGCAGGCCGTCGAATCCGCCGTCCTGCCGCAGCAGCGGCAGAACGCCGGCATTGAGCAGCGAGGTCTTGCCGCAACCGCTCGCGCCGACGATGAGCACGAACCGGCGCTGATTCTCGATCTGATGGCGCATCGCGGCGAGCAGCTCCGCGGTGACGCGGCTGCGTCCGAAGAAAACGCCGGCATGTTCGCCGTCGAACGCGGCGAGCCCGACGTATGGGCTTTCGCCGCTCCAGGCCGCGCTGCGGACGGCGCCCCGGCGGTGGTCGTCGGGATAGGTGACCCTGGCGATCAGCCGATAGCCGCGTTTGCGGATGGTTTCGATGTAGCGCGGCGATTTCAGATCGTCGCCGAAGACCCTGCGCAGGTGGGCGATGGCCTTGTGGACCGGATTGTCGCCGTAGAAGGTGCCGCGCCAGACTTCGATCAGCAGTTGTTCGGCGCTGACCACCTCGCCAGCGTGATCGGCCAATGCGACCAGCACCTCCATGATCCGCGGTTCGAGCTCGATCTCGCGGCCGTCGAGCGACACCACCAGCCGGTCGGGCTGGACCAGCACCGCGCCGACCCGGAAGCGCGAACGCGTGGCGAGGATTCTGCTGCGATCCGTACGTGACTGCATGGATGTCCGTCCGCTGGAAGAGAGACGACGGCGCCACGCGGTCGGGCT
>JBIJBH010000122.1:0-8706 GCA_044345315.1 Lysobacteraceae bacterium | reverse complement strand
GGCGTATTTCTTGCGCGCTTCGAGGTCGATCGGGGAGAGTTTCCAGCCCTTGAGCGGGTCTTCGCGGCGTTCGGCGAAGCGTTTTTCCTGTTCTTCCTGGTCGCAGCACAGCCAGTACTTGAACAGGAGGATGCCGTCGTCGACGAGCATGCGTTCGAACACGGGCGCCTGTTTCAGGAACGCCTGCACCTGCGCGTCGGTGGCGAAGCCCATGACCTTTTCGACGCCGGCGCGGTTGTACCAGCTGCGGTCGAACAGCACGATCTCGCCGGCGGCGGGCAGGTGGCCGATGTAGCGCTGGAAATACCACTGGGTCCTTTCGCGGTCGCTCGGCTTGGGCAGGGCGACGGTGCGGCACTGGCGCGGGTTGATGTGCGCGGAGATGGCGTCGATCACGCCGCCCTTGCCGGCGGTGTCGCGGCCTTCGATCAACACCAGGATGCGCTGGCCGGTCGTGGACGCCCAGCGCGCCATCATCGCCAGTTCGGCCTGCAGCGGTTCGAGCAGGGCTTCGTACTCTTTGCGTTTGAGCTTTTCCGTGCTGCTCATGCGGGCACCTTGCGGCTGCGCTTCGTGGGGGCGCGCTTGCGTGCGGGGCGCGCCGGGGGCGCGTCCTCGGCGCGGGCGCCGGCGGCCATGCTGCGGGCGACTTCGAGCAGGGCGCCCTGTTGTTTCGTGTTGAGTGCGCGATAGGCCGCGAGCAGGCGGTGCTCGCCCTTCGTGCGGGTGGGGTCGAGGGTGCTGGCGACTTCGGCCAGCAGCGCGCCGGCGGGGACGCCGAAGGTGCGGGCGAGGGCGTCGATCTGATCGCGGCCGGGCAGTTTCTCGTCCTTGAGCCAGGCGCTGACGGTGCTGGCGCCGGCGCGCGGGATCGCGGTGGCGAGGTCGGTGACGCTCAGGCCGGTTGCCTTGGTGAGCAGGCGCAGGGTGTTGCCGATCGACATGGGGTCACTCCTTGAGCCGCGGGCGCAGCGTGGCGAGATTGCAGGGTCGGGTGCGCGCGTCGAGCTGGGCGCGGACGATCTTGTCCCAGGCGGTGCGGCAGGCGGAGGTCGAGCCGGGCAGGGCGAACAGGAATGTGCCATTGGCGAGGCCGGCAAAGGCGCGCGACTGCAGGGCCGAGGTGCCGATCTCCTCGTAGCTCAGCGCGCGGAACAGCTCGCCGAAGCCGGGCATCTCCTTGTCGAGCAGCGGCAGCAGCGCTTCGGGCGTGGAGTCGCGGCCGGTGAAACCGGTGCCGCCGGTGACGAGGATGCCGTCGACCGCGGGGTCGGCGATCCACGCCGAGACCTGCGCGCGCAGGCGGTACTTGTCGTCGGGGAGCAGGGCGCGGTCCTGGAGGCGGTGGCCGGCTTCGGTCAGGGCGGCGGCGAGATAGTCGCCGGAGCTGTCGTCGGCGAGGCTGCGCGTGTCGGAAACGGTGAGCACGCACAGCGCGAGCGGGATGAAGTCTGGGGCTGCGGTCATGGGCCGCAGGGTAGCGCGTTCGTGCGCGGCGGGCGATGTTTTTCCCTCCCCTTCAAGGGGAGGGCCGGGGAGGGGATGGGTTCGACTTTGCATCGCAGTCGATGATCGCGGCTGCGGACGGTCTCGATTGCACATGAAGTCGGCATCACCCCATCCCCACCCCAACCCTCCCCTTGAAGGGGAGGGGGAAAAGCGATGCAGCGGTCGTTCCAGATACGGCACCAGAGCCGGCGGCTGCCGCGCCGGTGTTTGTCGAACCGGCTCGCGCTTGAACTGTTTTTTCGACTCGTTTCGTTTCGATTCCGCGGATATCTCGGTCCGCGGCTCAACCCAGCGGCAGGCGGAAGCGCAGGGTCTCGTCGTAGGGCCGCCAGCCCTGGCTGCGGTACAGCGTCTGGGCGCCGTGGTTGTCTGGCATGGTTTCGAGTTCGAGCCGGATCGCGCCCTCGCGCTGGCCGTATTCGGCGGCGGCCGAGAGCAGCGCCAGCGCCACGCCGCGGCGGCGGGCGTGGTCGCTCACGTAGAGGTCGTTGAGCACGAAGACCTTGGCCGCGCGCACCGAGGAGAACATCGGATACAGCTGCACGAAGCCGGCCGGCGCGGTGTCCATGACACCGTCGAGATGGGCGAGGAAGATCGTCGACTCGTCGCGGCTCAGGCGCTCGTGCAGGAAACGGCGCGCGGTCTCCGGGTCCTGGCCTTGGGCGTAGAACGCGCGATAGGCCGAGAACAGCGGCACCAGGTCGGGCAGATCGGCGAGGCCGGCGCGGCGGACAGCGACCGGCATCAAAGCGCCTCGCTCAGTTCGACCAGATAGGTCGTGGTCCCGCCGCCGATGTCGATCCGCCAGCCCTTGGTGTATTCGCCGGCGTTGACGCTGTTCCAGTTGCGCAGCGTGATCGTGGCGTTGGCCGGCTCCAGCACGCGCACCCGCAGCCGGCCGGCGGTCACGGTGCTGCCGCTGACCGTGGGCTGCACCGGGACCTGCACCTGGAAGAAGGCGGTGGTGCCGGCGGCGAGGCTGAAGTTGTCGCGGACGGTGAGTCTGCGGTTGGCGAAGTCGAGGCTGCGGGTCCAGCGGGTCAGTGCCGGGTTGCCGCGATAGGCTGGTGTGAGGTCGGAACTGACGGTCAGCGCGCCGTTGACGCCGGGGGTGACGGTCATCGTCGAGGTGGTCGGTTCGCACTGGTGGACGATGCGGTCGTTGGCCGGGCTGCCGCACTGCTGCACGGACGTGTTGCTGCGCTCGAAGCGCAGCATGTTGTGCACTTCGGTGCCCTGCTGGATGCCGCTGCGGGTCCAGATGTTCTCGGTGACCGCGAGCCAGTCGTTCGCGTACAGCGTGAAGGCGCCCTGATCCTGATGCGCATGGCTTTCGGTGTAGGGCCCGGCGACGTAGGACAGCCACATCGCGGCGGCGTCCCAGCCGGTGCGCGCGAACAGATGGCCGGTGCCGGCGCCGTGGTAGTACAGCTCCGCGGGCGGCGCGCCGTTGCTGCCGGCGGGCAGCAGGTCGTAGCGGAAATTCGCGCCCTGGCCCATCTGCTGCACCGGGATGCCGTTGAGCCACCAACTGGCGATGCGCTGCGCGGTGGCGTCGTTGGTCAGATGACGGGCTTCGAGGATCAAGCGGCGGTGGTAGTCGTAGATCTCGGGCACCGAATTTCGCGACTGGTCGCCCAGCGGCGCGAAGTGGGTGCGCGTGGGCACGGTCGCATGCACCCACCACTTGATCGTGTTGGTGGCATGCGGATTGGCGTTGGCCAGATCGATGCCGGTGGCGTCCTTCCACATCCGGTACAGCTCGAACAGGCGCATCTGCGCGGTGCCGTAGCCGGTGCCTTCCTGGCTGCCGCCGCTGGGGATCGCGCGGTAATAGGCTTCGAGTTTCGGCAGCTTGTCGCTCTGCAGCAGGCTCATCCAGGTCGGATTGCGCGAGGCCAGCGCCCACGACATCGTCGCCTCGATGAAACTGAAGTGATAGTTGTTGCCCGGATTGCTCACCGACCAGCCGCTCCACGGGTGCGAGACGCTGCCCCAGCGCGCGTTCTGGTAGTTCCAGACGTTCCACACCGCCTGCTCGGCGTAGGCCGACCAGCGCTGGCGCTGGCTCGCGGTCAGGCGGGTGCTGCAGGTGTCGTAGGTCATCGCCACGTCGGCGATCATCGGGCCGACGTCGAGATAGGAATCGGCGGCGACCGCGGGTCGCTGGCCCGCGGCGATCGCGGTTTCGGCCGCGGTCACCTGCTGTTCGACCATGGCGATGGCGTGGGTGCAGTACTTCGCGTCGCGGGTGATCCGGAACATCAGCGCCGAGTCGCGGGCCTCGTAGGCGTAACCCGGGCTGCCGTTCACGGCGTTGTCGACCCAGGTGCGGAAGCGGGTGTAGGGCGTGCGCGCGGTGTCGACGAAGGTGAGGTTGATCGGGATCTCGGCCGCCTGCGCCGTGGTGATCCCGCCGCCGATGCGGGGGCGCCGGGCGACCGGTCGCGTCTGGCTGACGCGGACGCCGGCGAGCGGCGTGCGTTCGGTTTCGTGGAAGCGCGAACGGACGTCACGCAGCAGCCGGGTCGGTCCGGCGACGACCAGCCCGGTGGTGGCGGCGGCGACGAGCACCAGCGCGGTGCGTGCGGCGCGGCTGCGCGGGCGGGACGACGACGGGGCGGGGCGGGTGGCAGGGCGCTGGGGCATGGCATGGGCTCGGCGGTCGCCTCCGCGGCGGGCCGCGCCTGGGGCGGGCGATCGCGACGGTGGGTGTCCCGGAAAAGTGGGTGTCCCGGAATGCCGCGCCCCCTGTCGCCCCCGATCCGGCCCGGGCGCGGCGCGTCCTGCGGGGCGCGGCGTACCGTGCCCCGACCGCCGCATTCCTGCGAACGCGGCAAGCTGAACGGAGTATGGGGGGCTGTTCGGGGCCCGAAGTGTGATCGGGCGAGCGCTTGCGCGGGTCTTTGCGCGCAAGTGTGAAGTCTGTCTCAAGCCGAAGTCAGGGGGCGTTCAGTTTGAGCGCTCCGTGAGCTCCACGACGTAAGTGTCCGTCCCGCCGGAGATATCCAGCCGCCAGCCGCCGCGGAATTCGCTGTCGTCGACGCTGCGCCAGTCATGGACGCGCAGGACCGCGCCGGCCGGTTCCAGCACCCGGATCTGCAGCCGGCCGGCGACCGCGGTGGCGCCGTCGATCCGGGGTTCGACCGGCACCTGCAGCTGGAACACGGCCGCGGTGCCTGGCTCGACCGCGAACCGGTCCTCCACCCGCAGCCTGCGCCCGGCGAAATCGAGGCGCCGGGTCCATCGCCGCACCGGGCTCTCGCGGCCGTAGGCGGCGGTCAGATCCGCCTCCACCCGCACCGCGCCCGCGGCATCGCCGGGCTGGACGGTCATCGTCGAGGTCGTCGGCTGGCACTGGTGGACGATGCGGTCGTCGCGCGGCGCCTGGCACTGGCGGGCGGTCGGGGCCGCGCGCTCGAAGCGCAGCACGTTGTGGACCTCGGTGCCCTGCTGGATCCCGCTGCGGGTCCAGATGTTCTCGGTCACCGCCAGCCAGTCGCGTGCGAACAGGGTGAAGCTGCCCTGGTCCTGGTGCGCATGGCTCTCGTTGTAGGGCCCGGCGACGAACGCCAGCCACATCGCGTCCCTGTCCCAGCCGGTGCGCGCGAACAGATGCCCGGTGCCCGGCGCGTGATGCAGCAGCGCCTGCGGCGCCGCCTTGCCCTCGCCGGCGGGCAGCAGGTCGTACTGGGTGTTGAAGCCGTTGCTCATGCGATCGATCGCGATCCGCTGCAGCCACCAGGCGGCCAGCGCCTGCGCGTCGGGATCGCGGCTCAGCGCGCGCGCTTCCAGCACCAGCCGGCGATGGTAGTCGTACAACTCGGGCACGGAATTGCGCGACTGGTCACCGATCGGCGCGAACCGGTCCATCGTCGGCACGGTCGCATGCACCCAGTAGGCGATGGTGTCGCGCGCGTGCGGGCTGGCGCCGGCGATGTCCTCGCCGGTGGCGTCGCGCCACAGCCGGTACAGCGCGAACAGGCGCATGTGCGCGGCGCCGTAGCCGGTGCCTTCCAGGCTGCCGCCGCCGGGCAGTTTCGCGAAGTAGGCGATCAGCGGCGGGATCTTCTCCTCGTTGAGGAACCGCATCCAGTCATTGCTGCCGCTGGCCAGCGCCCAGTACAGGGTCGCCTCGACGAAGCTGTAGTAGTAGTTGTTGCCGGGGTTGTCGACGGACCAACCGGTCCACGGCCGCGGCCGCATGCCCCAGTGCGCGCGCAGATGATTCCAGACGTTCCACACCGCCTGCTCGGCGAACGCGCTCCAGCGCTTGCGCTGCGCCTCGTCGATCTGTGCCTTGCAGGTGTCGAGGGTCATCGCCAGCGCGGCGATCCGCGGCCCGACCTCCAGATACGAATCGCCGGCGATCTCCGGCGCGCGGCCGTCGGCGATCGCGGCCTCGCCGGCGGCGACTTCGCGCTCGACCGTCGCCACCGCGAGATCGCAGTACTTCTTCTTCGGCTCCAGCCGATACAGCAGCGCCGCGTCGTAGGCGGAGAAGGCGTAACCGGGCTGTCCCGCGACGGCCTGGTCGACCCAGCGCCGGAACCGGTCGAACGCCGGCGATCCGCGATCCACGTAGGACAGATCCAGCGGAATCCCGGGCTGGATCGGCGCCAGCGGCGCGCGCGCCTTCGCCGCGGCCGGTGCCGCAACTGCTGTCTTCGTCGCAGCGTCCGTGGTCGCGGCGGCCGTGGTCTGGCGGCCGCAGGCCGCACCGAGGGCGCAGACCAGCAGCGCGACACACAGCGGCGTGGCGATGCGGCGGCGCGGAGGGGCGGAGCGTTGCGCGATGGCCATGGCAGCGGTGGTCTTCAGCGGTTGTCGTAGGAGAAGGTGAGACTGAGCAGGTTCTGGTCGGCGTCCGCGCCGGTCGCGGTGCTGCGGCGCTCGTAGCGCGACAACGCGAGCATCGCGCTCCAGTGCCGGGTCCAGTCGTAGCGCGCGAAGGCGCCGTAGCGCCGGGTTTCGTCGACCCGACCGAGGTTCACGTAATCGTTGCGATCCAGCGAACCGGCGAAGCCCAGCATCAGCGTGCGCCGCGCGCGCCACGACAGTTCGAGACCGGCGCCGCGGCCGTTCTGATCGAAGGCGTCGGTGTCCTCGTAGCGCAGCCGCTGCACGTACGGCGTGAACACCAGGTTCCAGCGGGTCGCGGTGTAGGCGTATTCGCCTTCGAGCCGGCGTTCGAGATACGGCGAGGCGTTGACCACGGTGTCGCCGGTCAGCACGCTCTCCGGCGGGCCCGCGTCGCCGTCGATCGCGGCCAGACTGTCGGCGGCCACATCGGAGAACTGACTCGTCGCGCGCAGTTCGAGGCGATGCAGATCGTTCGGCCGCCAGGCGACGGAGCCGCGCAGCATCGGATCGGTGCGGCCGTCGGCGAAGCCCGGCAGCGGGCGCCGGTAATCCAGCCGCGAATAGCCGGCGTCGACGGCCAGATCGACCCGGTTGAGCGTGCGCGACCAGCGCGCGAACAGCGCCCAGCGGGTGTAGTCGCGGGCGATCGCGTCGTCCTCGAAATCGACCCGCTGCGTCTGCAGGTTGAAGCCCAGCCTGCTGGTCGGGCTGAGCCGCCGCGTGGCGCGCAGCGCGGCGTCGATCCGCGTGGAGTTGAATTCGTCGGTGATTTCCGCATCGCTGCGGATCCAGCGCAGCTCGGCGCTGCCGCGCCAGGCTTCGCCGAGTCCGAAGGCCAGCGTCGGCCCGGCCGAGAACACGTTGACCTGCTGGCGATTGCCGGGCGTGTCCGCCGCCAGCGTGTCCACCGGCTGCAGGCTGAGGGTGTCCTCGATCTCGAAGTTCAGGCGTTCGGGGATCGCGACCCAGTTGAGCCGGCCGTTGAAGGCGCCGTCGACGCTGTCGTCGAAGCGACCGTCGCCGTAGCGGAGATACTCGACGCGCCCGGCGAATCGGGTCTGCAGCACGGAGCTGTCGTGGCTGACTTCGAAGCCGAGGCCCGGGCGCAGGATCGTCAGATCGATCGGATCGACCGGGGTCAGCAGCACGTTGTCGTTGCGCTCGGCCGTGAGGTCGATGCTGTAGTCCACGCGCACCGCCTGCGCAGCGGGTGCCGCGATGGCGAGCACGACGGCAGCGGAAAGCGCGGAGCGGAGACGTTGGCGTCGCATGCGGCCTCCCGCGGTGTGGGCGGTCAGGGCCGCCGGTTGAACACCACGCCGGCGAACTTCTCCGGCGGGAAACTGGCGACGGCCTTGTCGATCGCATCGGTATCGACCTGACCGTAGCCGACCACCAGCACGACCAGGTCGGCGAGATCGGAGAGGATGCGCGCATCCGGCGAACCCTGCACCGGCGGACCGTCGAGAATCAATTGACGGCTGGCCGACTGCGCGGACAGCGAATCGATCAGCGCGCGCATCCGGAACGAGCTGAAACGCTCGCCCGGAGTCTCGCGGATGCGCCCGGACGGAATCAGCTGCAGCCGCGGCACGCCGGTCGGCTGGATGATGTCGTCGGGGGCGAGGTCGTCGCGTTCGAGATAGTCGATCAGGCCGCCGCGCTCGGTCGCGACCTGCAGCGCTTCGGCCTGCGCCGGATGCGCGGCGTCGCAGTCGATCAGCAGCGCCTGGCGGGTCTCGTCGAAGGCGAAGGCGGCGGCGAGATTGCGCGCGACGTAGCTGCCGCCGCAGCCGTGGCGCACCGGCGCGACCAGCACCACCGCGCTGCGCTCGACCGACAGCGCCAGCAGCCGGGTGCGCAGTTCGCGGAAGGCGTCGGCATGGCGACGGCCGGATTCCTGGCGATGGATCAGCCGCTGCTCCTCCAACTGGCGCACGCTGAGCGCGCGTTCGCTGCGGCCTGCGGACAGGCTGCGGATGTCGTGGTCGTGACGGTCGGTCATGCGAGCATCTGCTTGAACACGTAGACCAGACCGTAGGCGATCACCACCGCGCCGGCCAGCGATGCGGACAGCATCATCCGCGCGAATTCGCGGCGACGATCGCGCGGCGTGCGATTGCCCGGCACCACGCTCAGCACCGGGTAGTTGCCCTGGCGCTCGATCTGGCCCGGCGCGCGCACCCGCGGATCGAAACGCACCAGCAGGAACAGCAGACCCAGCGGCACCGCGATCGCCGCGAACAGGCCGCCGGCGGCGATGTGGGTGAGGCTCAGCCCGCTCGGTCGCACCGGCATCTGCGCCGGATCCTGGATGCGCATGGTCAGGCCGCG
>JBIJBH010000121.1:0-8709 GCA_044345315.1 Lysobacteraceae bacterium | reverse complement strand
TCGTGCGGTCTGCGCCGCGCCCTCGGCCATCGGCGCCAGCAGCGGCCGCACCGCCTGCGGATGCCCGCCGAGGCTGGTCAGGCCCACCGCGGCGGCCACCTGACGCATCAGCAGATAGGCGGTCAGCAGACGGCCCATGGTCGCGCCGCGTAGGCGCGCGATCCAGTTCTGCGCGTGTTCCTTGAGGCCGTGACGCTCGAGCAGCCCGATCACCGGCAGCGTGATCAGGAACAGCAGCAGGAAGCGTTTGTCGGTGAAGGCCTTGCCGAGCAGATCGAGCACCTCCAGCGGCGAGAGGTTCGCGGCGAGCCCGGTGATGAAGCCGGCGGCGACCACCACCAGCGCCGGATTGAGGCGCAGCGCGAAGCCGATCACCACCGCGAGCACGCCGAGCAGTGGCCAGTAATCAACAGGGGGCGACGGATTCATCGATTCACTCCGGAGCGAGGATGCGGATGTCGTGCGCATCGAGCCGCGCGCGTACCGCCGCGGCGACTGCGGCGGCGTCGGCGCGGTCGCCGTGCAGGCACAGGCTGTCGGCGCGCAGGTGCAGCGCACGACCGCGCGCGTCGCGGGCGAGACCGAGCCCGGCGAGCAGGAAGGCGCGGCTCGCGACCTCTTCCGGCGCTTCGATCACCGCGCCCGCCGCGCTGCGCGGCAGCAGCCGGCCTTCGCCGTCGTAGCCGCGATCGGGAAAGACCTCGTGCACCGTGCGCAGACCTTCGGCGGCGGCGATCGCCAACAGCGCCGAACCCGACAGGCCGACCAGACGCAGCGCGGGATCGAAGTCGCGCACCGTGCGCACCACCGCGGCCGCGACCTCGACATCGTCCGCGGCGCGGTTGTACAGCGCGCCGTGCAGTTTGACGTGCGCGATCGGCGCGCCCTCGGCCGCGGCGAGCCGCGCGAAGGACGCGAGCTGCGCGCCGACTTCGGCCGCGATCTCCGCTGCCGGCCACTGCAGTTCGCGGCGGCCGAAGCGTTCGCGATCCGGATAACCCGGATGCGCGCCGATCGCGACCCCGTGGCGCAGGCACAGGCGCAGGGTGTCGACGATGCCGCGTTCGTCGCCGGCATGGGCGCCGCAGGAAATATTGGCCGAGGAGATCAGCGGCACGATGGCGGCATCGTCGCCGCAGCCTTCGCCGAGATCGCAGTTCAGATCGATCCTGTGCATCCCGGTCTCCGTCGCAATCATGGCCAGGCTCCCCGCGTGTCCAGCGCCAGCGCCGCGCGCGCGAAGGCATCGCGACGCGCGCGACGCAGGGTTTCGGACGCGGCCGCATCGACCGCGGCGAAGCGCAGTCTGTCGCCGGCGCGTCGCTGCGCCAGCCGCGGCAGATCGGCGGCGACCACATGGCCCAGCCGCAGATAGCCGCCGACGGTCTGCGCATCGGCCAGCAGCACGATCGGTCGGCCGTCCGGCGGCAACTGGATCGTGCCCGGCGCGACCGGCGCCGAAATCCGTTCCGCGCCGTCCACCGGCAGCGGCGTGCCGTCCAGACGCAGGCCCTGACGATCGCTGCGCGGATCGATCCGCCACTCGCCTTCGCTCAGCGCGATGCCGGCATCCTCGGCCGGGACGTAGCGGATCGGCGCGTCCGCGGCGAGGTCGGCCTCCGGCGCCAGCCACCAGCCCGGCGCGCGCGGCGCGTCGACATCGATCGCGGGCGCATCGCCCAGCGGCAGCCGATCTCCGCTGCGCAGCGCGCGGCCTTCGACTCCGCCGAAGCCGCCGCGCAGATCGGTGCTGCGGCTGCCGAGCACCGGCGGCAGATCGAAGCCCCCCGCGACCGCCAGCCAGGCGCGCAGGCCCCCGCGCAGCGCGCCCAGCCGCAGCGTGCCCGCGGGCAGATCGACCGGGCGCGCGGATGGGACAGTGAAGCCGGGATCATGGGTGTCCCCGAGTGCATCCCCGGATGCCCCCGGCGCGAATCGCGCCTCCACCGTCGCCCCGCACAGCGCAATTCGCGTTGGCCGCGGCAGCGCGAGGGTGGGCCCGCTCAGGGTCAGTTCCAGCACCGCGGCCCCGGCCGGGTTGCCGACCAGCCGGTTGGCGAGCGCGGCCATCGCCGGGTCCAGCGCGCCGGCGCGGGCGACGCCGAGATGGCGCCAGCCTTCGCGGCCCTGGTCCTGCACCGTGGTCAGCGCGCCGGGCGCGAGCACCCGCCAGACCGCGGCGCTCATACGGCTTCCGCCAGCGCAAGGAAGCGCGCGTCGTCGATCGCCACGAAACGCACGCGGTCGCCCGGTGCGAGCAGCGACGGTTGCCCGCGCCCGGGATCGAACAGGCGCAGCGGGGTGCGGCCGATGAGGCGCCAGCCGCCGGGGCTTTCGCGCGGATAGATCCCGGTCTGCGCGCCACCGATGCCGACGCTGCCGGCGGGCACCCGCGTGCGCGGCGTCGCCAGCCGCGGCAGCGCGAGGCCCGCGTCGAGCCCGAGCAGGTACGGGAAGCCCGGCGCGAAACCGAGCATCGCCACCGTGTACAGCGGCGCGCAGTGGCGCGCGATCAGCGTGTCGCGATCGAGCCCCAGCGCGGCCGCGGCGTCGTCGAGATCGGCGCCGAAGTCGTCGCCGTAGCGCACCGGAATCTCCACGATCCGCGTATCCCCGGCCGCCTCGTCGTTCGTGTCCTCCGCGCACTGCGCCAGCAGCCAGTCGCGCACCGCCTGGGCCGCGACCGCATCGGGATCGAAGAACACGCCGACCGCGGCATAGGCCGGCACCACATCGCGCAGCCACGACGGCGACAGCCCGCGCAGGCGCGCGGCGATCCGGTGCGCCCGCGCGTTCGCCGCCGGGTCGATCGGCGCATCGGCCGCGCCGGTGCGCAGCAGCCAGGCGTCGTCGGCCAGCGCCTCGCAGCCCGCGATCATGCGTCCAGGGCGGCGCGCAGCGCCTCGACCCGCTGCACCAGCGCCTCGGGCGAATACGGCTGCGCGGTGGCGTTGCCCCAGACCGGACGCGGCCAGGCGATGTCTTCGCGATAGCGTGCGATCACGTGCACATGCAACTGCGGCACCTGATTGCCGAGCGCGGCGACGTTGAGCTTGTGCGGTTTCACGGCCGTTTGCAGCGCGCGGCAGGCGCGGTCGATCTCGCGCATCAGCTGCGTCTGGCGGTCGGCATCGAGATCGGTCAGTTCGGTCGCGTCCTCGACCCGCGGCACCAGGATCAGCCAGGGGTGATTCGCGTCGTCCATCAGCCGCACCTCGCACAGCGGCCAGTGGGCGAGGGGATGGGTGTCGTCGGCCAACTGCGGATGCAGATGCCAGCCGGGCTCCGGCGCGCGGGCGTGTCGGGTCATCGCAGATGCTCCGTGAGGAAATCGAGGGTGCGCGTCCATGCCAATGCCGCGCTGTCGGCATCGTAATCGGCGCGCTCGTCGCAATTGAATCCGTGCCCGGCGGGATAGACGTGGATCGTCGCCTCGGGGTGGTGCAGACGATGCTTCTGCACGTCTTCCGGCGGGATCAGGCGGTCGTGTTCGCCGAAATGGAACAGCATCGGCGCCAGCGCCGATTCGCCGAGGAAGGGCACACTGCGCCCGCCGTAGTAGGTCACAGACGGCATGCGCAGCCGGGTGTTGGCGAGCATCGCCACGGTGCCGCCCCAGCAGAAGCCGACAGTGCCGACCCGGTGCCCGGATTCGCGCAGCCAGCGCGCGGCCGCGCCGACCACCTTCAGCGCGCGCTCGAAGCCGAGATCGGCGGCATAGTCGCGGCCGCGGATCACCCCGGCCTCGTCGTAGTGCAGTTCGGTGCCGGGCCGGACCAGATCGAACAGCGCCGGCGCCATCGCGGTGAAGCCGGCCTGTGCGAAGCGATCGGTCACCGCGCGGATGTGCGCGTTCAACCCGAAGATTTCCTGGATCACCACCACCGCGCCCTTCGGCGGGGCATCGGAGCGCGACAGCCAGGCCTGCACCGGGGCTTCGGGGGTCGTCAGGGTGATCCACTCGCCTCTCATCGTCTCGCCCGCCTCGTTCCGGATGGTCGTCGGTGAGTCGCCTCCCGATCGGGGCATCCTACCCCCGTCCGCGGCCGCCGGGCAGGGCGCCGTGCGGAGGTATAATCCGCGGCTCGCCTCCGACCTGCCGGGCCCGATCGCGGCCCCTACGCACCCATGTCCGTATCCGATCCCACCGCCGGCCGCCGGGTCGGTTTCGTCAGCCTCGGCTGCCCCAAGGCACTCGTCGATTCCGAACGCATCCTCACCCAGCTCAAGGTCGAGGGCTACGACATCGTCCAGACCTACGACGACGCCGATGTGGTGGTGGTCAACACCTGCGGTTTCATCGATTCGGCGGTGACCGAATCGCTGGATGCGATCGGCGAGGCGATGGCCGAGAACGGCAAGGTCATCGTCACCGGCTGTCTCGGCAAGCGCCCGGAACAGATCCGCGAGGCGCATCCGGACGTGCTCGCGATCACCGGCCCGCAGGATTACCAGAGCGTGATGCAGGCCGTGTACCAGGCCCTGCCGCCCAGCCGCGACCCGTTCACCGACCTGCTGCCGCAGCCGCGCCGTCGCGGCGAGGACGCGACGATGATCGAGGGCGTCGGGCTCAAGCTCACGCCGCGGCACTACGCCTATCTGAAAATTTCCGAGGGCTGCAACCATCGCTGCAGCTTCTGCATCATCCCTTCGATGCGCGGCGATCTGGTGTCGCGGCCGGTGGACGAGGTGCTGCGCGAAGCCGAAAAACTCGCGATCGGCGGGGTGAAGGAACTGCTGGTGATCTCGCAGGACACCAGCGCCTACGGTGTGGACGTGAAATACGCCGAGCGCCAGTGGCGCGGCAAGACCTACCAGACGCGGATGAAGGCGCTGTGCGAAGGCCTGTCCGAACTCGGCCTGTGGACCCGCCTGCACTACGTCTATCCGTATCCGCACGTCGACGACATCGTGCCGCTGATGACCGAGCGCAACGCCGACGGCGTGCCGAAGCTGCTGCCGTATCTGGACATCCCGTTCCAGCACGCCAGCCCGCGCGTGCTCAAACTGATGAAACGCCCGGGCGCGGTCGACAAGACGCTCGAACGCATCCGCCGCTGGCGCGACATCTGCCCGGAGCTGACGATCCGCAGCACCTTCATCGTCGGTTTCCCGGGCGAGACCGAGGCCGAGTTCGAGGAACTGCTGGATTTCCTCGACGAGGCGCAGCTCGACCGGGTCGGTGCCTTCGCCTATTCGCCGGTGGACGGCGCGGCCGCGAACGCGCTGCCCGATCCGGTGCCCGAAGACGTGAAGCAGGAGCGCCTCGCGCGCTTCATGGAGCGGCAGGCCGCGATTTCCGAAGCCCGGCTCGCCGACAAGGTCGGCAGCGTGCAGCGCTGTCTGGTCGATGCGATCGACGGCGAACTGGCGATCGCGCGCTCGATGGCCGACGCGCCGGAGATCGACGGTCTGGTGCAGATCCAGAACGGCTTCGAGGCCGGGCTGAAACCCGGCGAGTTCGTCGATGTCGAGATCATGGGCAGCGACGAGCACGATCTCTACGGCGAAGTGTCGTTCGAGGATTGATCCGGCGGCGATGACCAAACGCCGCTTCCTCGCCCCGCCGCGCGCCGCGGTCGATCCGGCGGTGTTCGACCATCCGATCTTCGGCGGATACGCCGGTCTGCACGACTGGTTCCTCGCGCCCGAGTGGCCGTCGATCGACGCGCTGAACGCGGCGCTGCCGGTGCGGGATCTGCGTTTCGTGGCCCAGGATCAGGCGCTGCTCGACGACGGCCTGCACTACGAGACGCGGATCGCCGCCGGGCGCATCGCCACCCGGCCCGGCAACTGGCACGACCTGTTCAACGCCGCCGTGTGGTGCCGCCATCCGTCCTTGAAGCGCGCGCTCAACGCCCGTCAGTGCGCGCACATCGCCGCGATGGGGCCACGCGAGCGCAACCGCGCGCAATACGCATTGACCCAGTTCGACGAAGCCGGCGCGATCATGCGCGTGCGCGATCCCGCGCTGCTGGCCCTGTGGGACCGACACGACTGGCCCGCACTGTTTCTCGATCATGCCGAAGCCTGGCGCCGCGGCGACATCGCCGTCGCCGCCGTCGTCGGTCATGCGCTGCTCGAAATCGCGCTGGTGCCGGCGCTGTTCCCGGTCGCCAAGTGCGCGGTGGTCCAGGGCGACCACGACGACGCGGCCTGCGTCGAGATCGTCGCGCGTGCGATCGACGACGGCCGCGTGCTGAACGACCCGCTCGAACTGCGGCCGCTGCCGCTGTCGGGGATTCCGGGCTGGGATCCGCGGCAGGATGCGGCGTTCTATGCGACCGCGGAGTGTTTCCGGCCGGTGCGGGCGGGCAGGGCGTACCCGCCGCCGTTGGCTTGAGGGGCCGGAACGCGCGGCTTCATTCGCCGGCGACAGCCGGTACGGGCTGTACGCTTTGCCGGCCGGTCAGGGTCTCGAACTCCTGACGCGCTTCACTGCCTTCGACAGTCAGACTCTCGGGGGATGCCCGGATCAGCTCGTAATATCCCCAGAGCGCCTTGCGCTGCTCGGCGTTCAGCCGCTTGTCGAGCAGCAGCGACGCGACGAGCGCGGCGATCTTGCGGAAATTTTCGATCGACATTTCTTCCGACGTCAGCAATTGCTGCAATTCCGTGTGGTCTTTCCTGACCTGCTCGATTCGATGTTCCTCCAGCGCGCTGTCGGGATCGATGATGCTGAAGGACTCCCTGATCACCCAGCGTCGATGCCCCTCCGCGAGATGCTCCAGGATCTTGTCCTTGTCCCGGCCACTGCCGTATGCCTCGTCGTAATGCTGGTAAATGGCGGACAGCGATGTCAGATCGGCCGACTGTCGGGCGACCCGCAGTTGCTCCCGGAATTGCTTCTCCTGATCCTCCAGCTGTTTTCTCGAAAAATACAGAATCAGCGCGGTCGAGGTGAGACCGGTGAACGCGGCGGTGTGTCCGCCGAAAAAATCGCCGAGCTGACCGAGCCGTTCCGGGGACAGCGGCGCCGGTACGCCCATGTCGAGGCTGATCAGGCCGTGCGCGAGCATGTTGAGGATCGGTACGATCGACAGCAGCAACAGCGAAATGAGCAGGATGATCCAGGCCGCTTTCTGGGGGAGGTTTGCGGTCCCGGCAGTCTTTGTCTCGGTGGGCATGGGGTGATGTCCGTGTCTGTGGCGCGTCATGAAGTAGGGGGCGTCGGCACTGCGGGGTGCCGCTGCATGGTGCCGGATCGGCGCCTGTGCCGCGACGCTGCAGGACGCCGACCCTGCCGCCTGGGGGCATGAGCGACCGCGCGCGGAAGCGATGGCGCGAGGATCGTGGCGGCGGCTGGCGATGTTTGTCCAGTCGATCGGGGTTTCGACGTTTGTGTCCACGATCCGGGGATGCTCCCGGCGGAGGAGGTCCCCATGTCGTCCCGTGCATCGGCCCTGAGCTTGTCCATCTTGCTGCTTGTGGTCGCGCCGTCGCAGGCCAGCGACCGCCCCCAGCCGTCGATGCTGGCGAACGATGAGCTCACCGGCTGGATGCCCGACGGCGCGCAGGTCGAGACCCGGCTGGATGCGGATGTCACCGGCGACGGCCTGCGCGATCTGGTGTTCGTCGCGCGCAGCGACGACACGCGGGTGCTGAAGGTGCTGGTGGGCTATGCGACCGAGGTCGACATGGGCTTCGACCCGCTCGGCGAAATGCGCATGGGCGATTCGCCGCTGGGCGATGCGACGCTGAGCGTGAAGAAGGGCGTGCTGATCGTCGAGGATCTGGACGGCGGCACGACCGCAATCCAGTCGCTGTACCGCTTCCGCTTCGATGCCAAGGCGCGACGCTTCCGGCTGATCGGCGACGACGTGAGCCTGTACAGCCGCACGAACGCGCACGACATGACCTCGATGAGCACCAATCGCCTGACCGGCGTGCAGATCGTCAAACGCAGCGTGGTCGGCGAGGACGGCTACACCGATCAGCCCGAACAGAAGAAGACCGTCCCGACCCGTCCGATCTACATGGAGGATGCGCCGTCGCCGGCGGAGACCCTCGGCTGGGGCGATTGATCGCCGCGCCGCCGGACTGTTCCGGCGGCGACGGCGCCGAGGGCCGTCAATCCGCCGCCGCAGCCGCGGGCGCCACCCGCTTCAGATGCAGATTCGCGACGTGCTCCGACGGCTTGCCGCCGTCCCAGAACTGCCAGCGCGTGCGCAGCTCGTCCGGCCCGACGAAGGTGAAACTGGCGTCGTGCATGTGCCCGGCGCTGGCCGGGTCGAAATTCACCGCGCCGTCGAAATCGAAGACGATGCGACCGTCGCGTTCCTCGCGGGCGCGCATCTTCGGATGCTGGCCGCTGGCGCAGAAATGCACCAGCACCACATCCGCGCCGTCGCGCACGTACAGCGTGCGCATCTCGTGGCCGGTGCCCGCGAACAGCAGTTCCTCGACCGCGTGGCCGCCGGCGGTGACGGTGTAGCTGACGGTCGCGTTCGGCATCGAATTGCCGTCCAGCCCGGCGCCGCTCCAGGTGCCGGCGAGCGCCTTGAAGCGGTCGAGCAGATGGGGCTTGGCCGGCGCGGTCGCGGGTTCCGCGGCGTGGATCGGCAGGGCGAGGAGGGTGAGCAGGATGGCGAGGGCGATGCGGCGCATGGCGATACTCCCGGAGACGTCCGTGATCCGATGGTACGCCGATCGCGATGGCGTGGTTTGACCGGATGCGGCGGCTGCGGGCGATTGCAGGCGACCGCCGAC
>JBIJBH010000401.1:0-3870 GCA_044345315.1 Lysobacteraceae bacterium | reverse complement strand
GCGGTGGACGCTTCAGGACGCCGGCCGTGGCGACGGCAGCGTCAGTCGCAGCCAGATGAATCCCACGACCGCCGAGATCACCGAGGCCACGAGCACGCCGAGCACGCTGGCGTCGGCCAGATGCGGCTGGTGTTTGAACGCCAGCGATGCGATGAACAGGCTCATGGTGAAACCGATGCCGCACAGCATGCCCAGTCCCAGCACCGCGCGGAAGTTCATGCTCGCATCGAAGCGGGCGAGGCCGGTGACGTGCGCCAGCACCGCCGCGCCGACGATGCCGATCGGCTTGCCGAGGGTCAGTCCGAGGATGATGCCCAGCGGCACCGGCTCAAGCGCGGAAGACAGCGACATGCCGCCGAGCGCGAGGCCGGCGTTCGCGAACGCGAACAGCGGCAGGATGGCGAACGCGACCCACGGATGCAGCGCGTGTTCCAGCCACTCCAGCGGCGAGTACTCGACCTCATCGCTGATCTTGTTGTCCGGATCGACGTGCGGAATCATCAGCCCGGTGGCGACACCGGCCAAGGTCGCATGCACGCCCGACTTCAGCACCAGCACCCACATCACCGCGCCCAGCAGCAGATACGGCGCGAGCGCGCGCACCTTCATCCGGTTGAGCGCGAACATCACCGCCAGCACCGCGAACGCGCCGAGCAACGCGCCGGTCGCCAGTTCGCTGGTGTAGAACACGGCGATGATCACGATCGCCATCAGATCGTCGAGCACCGCGATGGTCGACAGCAGCAGCTTCATGGCGATCGGGGCGCGCGACCCGAGCAGAGACAGCACGCCCAGGGCGAACGCGATGTCGGTGGCGGCAGGAATGGCCCAGCCGCGCATCGCCTCGGCATCGCCGCTGTTGACCGCGAAATAGATCAGTCCCGGCACGGCGACGCCGGCGACGGCGCACACCAGCGGCTGGATCAATTGGGCGCGGCTCGACAGCTGTCCGCTGAGCACCTCGCGCTTGATCTCGAGCGCGACCAGCAGGAAGAAGATCGCCATCAGCCCATCGTTGATCCACAGCAGCAGCGGCTTGTCGATGTTCAGATCGGCGAAGCGGATCTGCATCGGGATGGATCTGAATGCTTCATACAGCGAAGCGCCCGGCGAATTGGCCATGATCATCGCCACGACCGCGGCGAGGATCAGCAGGATGCCGCCGGCCGCTTCCAGACGGAAGAATTCCTGCAGCGCACGGCCTGCACGCCCCGGCAGCACGCGGATGATGATGGTTTCGTTGTCGTCTTTTGCAGCCATTGACTCTCTCTCGAAGCAATCGGGGAAACGTCGCACTTCAGCGCGACAGCAGGATCTCGAATATCGCCCAGGCCGCGAACGCGGCGAGCAGCAGCGCGCCTTCGCCGCGGCTGATCTGCAGGTCGCGGCGCAGCATCGGGTACAGCAGCAGCGACGCCGCCAGCGCCGCCGGCAGCTCGAAACGCACGAACGAGGCCGGGATCGGCAGGTCGCGCAGCGCGGCCATGCCGCCGACCACGATCAGCAGATTGAACACGCTGGAACCGATCACGTGACCGACCACCAGATCGCCCTGGCCGCGGCGCGCCGCCTGCACCGCGGCGACCGCTTCCGGCAGCGCGGTCGCGATCGCGACCACGATCAGGCCGGTCAGCAGCGGGCTCATGCCCCAGGCCATGCCGACCACCGGCGCATGCTTCACCAGCCACAGCGCGCCGAAGTACAGCAGCGCCGCGCCGATCGCGAACCGCAGCAGATTCAGGCCGAGGCCGTCGCCGGTCTTCAGGAAACCGGCGAGTTGCTCCTGCAGTTCCGGCGCCTCGCGCCGACTCATCTGCAGCGCAACCGCGACCATCACCACGAAGGCTACGACGAAGACCGCGCCCTCGACCCGGCTGAGCACGCCGTCGAAAGCGAGCGCGATCAGTGCGATCGTCGCGATCACCAGACACACCAGCAGCGGCGCCAGCGCGCGCCAGCGCACCAGCAGCGGCGCGACCAGCGCGGCGAGGCCGAGGGTGAGTCCGAAATTGACGATATTGCTGCCGACCGCGTTGCCGAGCGCGAGACTCTGGCTGCCGACGACGAACGCGCGGGCGTTGACCGCAAGCTCCGGAATCGACGTGCCGAACGCGACCAGCAGCAGGCCGGTCACGAACGGCGAGGCGCCGAAGCGCCGCGCCAGCCCGGAAGCGCCCTTGAGCACCGAATCGCCACCGAGCGCCAGCAGCAACAGCGCCAGCGCGCACCAACCGAGCGAGAGCATCATCGCGCCGTCTCCTGCGAGGGGATCGACCCGATTCTATCCCACCGCGCGCTACGCGCGCGCCGCAGCCGCCTCAACCCGCGACGAAATGCCGCTGCAGCCCCGCCCAGCACTGCTGGTAATCGCGCTGCCGGTGCGCCGCATCCAGCGCCTGGCGCGTGGGCCGGATCACCGCGCGGGTCTCGAACATGAAGGCCATGGTCCCGCGGATGTAGTCGGGCTTGCTCGTATCGGCGTTCGACGCCTTCTCGAACGTCGCCGCATCGGGGCCGTGGCCGGTCATGCAGTTGTGGATCGAGCAGCCGCCGGGCGCGAAGCCGTCGGCCTTCGCGTCGTAGACGCCGTGGATCAGGCCCATGAACTCGCTGGCGATGTTGCGGTGGAACCACGGCGGCCGGAAGGTGTTCTCCATCGCGAGGATGCGCGGCGGGAAGATCACGAAATCCATGTTGCCGACGCCGGGCGAATCGCTGGGCGAAGTGAGCACCAGGAAGATGCTCGGATCGGGATGGTCGTAGCTGATCGAACCGATGGTGTTGAAACGGCGCAGGTCGTACTTGTACGGCGCGTGATTGCCGTGCCAGGCGACCACGTCCAGCGGCGAGTGCCCGATCGGCGCGCGCCACAGCTGCCCCTGGAACTTCGCGATCAGCTCGAAGTCGCCTTCGACATCCTCGAACGCGGCGTTCGGGGTGAGGAAATCGCGCGGATTGGCCAGGCCGTTGCTGCCGATCGGGCCGAGGTCAGGAATGCGCAGGAACGCGCCGAAGTTCTCGCACACGTAGCCGCGGGCGAGGCCGTCGGGCAGGCGCACGCGGAAACGAATGCCGCGCGGAATCACCGCGATCTCCTGCGGCTCGACCTCGATCGCGCCGAGCTCGGTGTCGATCGCGAGACGGCCCTGCTGCGGCACGATCAGCAGCTCGGCGTCGGCGTTGTAGAAGAAGCGCCCCTGCATGTCGCGATTGGCCGCGTACAGGTGGATGCCGACGCCGCTCATCGCTGCGGGCGAACCGTTGCCGCCCATCGTGAACAGGCCATCGACGAAATCGACACCGGCCGCGGCGGCATCGGTGCCCGGCAGCGGCAGCGGGCTCCAGCGCATCTGGTCCGGCGGCACCGGGCCGCTGTCGAAGTCGTTGTGGAAGTCGGGATGATTGTGGGCGACGAAACCGCCGTGCATCGCCGCGGGACGGATCCGGTAGAGCCAGCTGCGGCGGTTCTGATGCCGCGGCGCGGTGAACGCGGTGCCGCTGATCTGCTCCGCGTACAGCCCGTGCGCGACCTTCTGCGGCGAATTGCGCCCCACCGGCAGCGCGCCGGGGATCGCTTCGCTGGCGAATTCGTTGCCGAAACCGGTCTGGTAGCCGTTGGATCGCATGGTCTGCCTCGAATAGGGTGCGCCTCGGCGCACCGTCTGTCCCGTTCGACGTGACGGTCGGATTCGGTGCGCCCAGGCGCACCCTATGGCACGGCGTTACAGCACCCCGCGCCGCATCTGATCGCGTTCGATGCTTTCGAACAGGGCCTTGAAGTTGCCTTCGCCGAAGCCTTCGTTGCCTTTGCGCTGGATGATCTCGAAGAAGATCGGGCCGACCGCGTTCTGGGTGAAGATCTGCAGCAGT
>JBIJBH010000317.1:0-4855 GCA_044345315.1 Lysobacteraceae bacterium | reverse complement strand
GTGTCACTCGGGTTTTCGCCCCTCTCCCGCCGGGAGTGGGGTGGGGGTGTGGGCCGGGCCACCGACGAATCTCCAGAGTTCGTCGACGACCGCTTCGGTGTATTTCAGGACATCGTGATCGCAGAATCTTGCGACCCGCCAGCCCCGCGCTTCGAGGAAGCGGGTTCGCGCGGCATCCTTTTCCGGCGAATGCTGCGAACCATCCACCTCAACGATCAAGCGCGCGGCGACGCAGCAGAAATCGGCGATGTACGGCGGAATCGGATGCTGTCGCCGGAACTTGGCGCCATCCAGCCGATTGGCCCGCAGGTGTCGCCACAGCGCACGTTCGGCGTCTGTCATCTCCCGACGCAGGCGGCGCGCGAATTGCAGCGTGGCTGTCGGCAGCGGCGGGTTTTCGGCCATGTCGTCTCCGGCTCTGCGTCGGGGGCACGAGCAGCGGTCGCGAATGGCCCGGCCCTCTCCCCCGGCCCCTCTCCCGAGGGGAGAGGGGAGCGAACCTCTACAGCACCCCGCGCCGCATCTGGTCGCGTTCGATGCTTTCGAACAGGGCCTTGAAGTTGCCTTCGCCGAAGCCTTCGTTGCCCTTGCGCTGGATGATCTCGAAGAAGATCGGGCCGACCGCGTTCTGGGTGAAGATCTGCAGCAGTTTGCGCTGCGGTTCGTTCGGATCGGCGTCGATCAGGATCTTGTTCCGCGCCAGCCGCGGCAGGTCCTCGTTGTGGCCCGGCACGCGCTCGTCGACCACGTCGAAATAGGTGTCGGGCGTGTCGAGGAACTGGATGCCGTTGGCGCGCATCGCCTCGACCGTCGCGTAGATGTCGTCGGTGAAGCAGGCGATATGCTGGATGCCTTCGCCGTTGTACTGCTGCAGATATTCGTTGATCTGCGACTTCGGATCGGAGGATTCGTTCAGCGGGATGCGGACGATGCCGTCGGGCGCGGTCATCGCCTTCGACAGCAGGCCGGTCTTGGCGCCCTTGATGTCGAAGTAGCGGATCTCGCGGAAGTTGAACAGGCGCTCGTAGTAGTCCGCCCACTTCGCCATGTTGCCGAAGTAGAGATTGTGGGTGAGGTGGTCGATGAAGGTCAGGCCCAGGCCTTTCGGCATCATCTCCGCACCCGGCAGCCACTCGTAGTCGGGATCGTGGATGGTGCCCTGGTCGTCGTAGCGATCGACGATGTACAGCATGCAGCCGCCGATGCCTTCGATCACCGGCGCGGCCACCGCCTTGGTCAACTCGCGCGGGCCGATCTGGGTGGCGCCGTTCTTCAGCGCCTGCACCCGCACCCACTCGGCGAGCTTGTTGACGCGGATCGCGAAACCGCAGGCGCTGGGGCCGTGTTTCGCGGCGAAATCGGCCGCGAACGAATCCGGATCCTCGTTGATCAGGAAGGTGCAGTCGCCCTGGCGGTAGGTGCTGATCGCCCGGGTCTTGTGGCGCGCGACCTTCACGAACCCCAGCTTGCGGAAATACGCGTGCAGTTGTTCGGCCTGGCCGGCGGGGGCGGCGAATTCGACGAATTCGAAACCGTCGATTCCCATCGGATTCTCGAACGTGGTGACCTGCATGCCGGGATTGGGCTGGGCGTTCATGGCGGGCTTCCTGGACGTGATGCGAAAGGAGCTGATGCGGTGGGACGGCAGGACGGCGACGCTTGCGGTGCGCGACCGCGGAGGAATATAGTTTCACTTGAAACCATTTGCAAGCCGCCATGACCGACCCCCTGCCCGTATCGCCCACCCAGCCCGAATCGATGCCAGTCGGACCGCTGCCTGCCGAAGGGGCGCACGCGGAACTCGATCTCGAGCATTTCCTGCCCTATCGGCTGAGCGTGCTGTCGAACCGGATCAGCCAGACCATCGCCGATCTGTACGCGCGCCGGTTCGGGATCGGCATCACCGAGTGGCGCGTGATCGCGGTGCTGGGCCGGCTGCCCGGGCTGTCCGCCAGCGGTGTGGCCGAGCGCACCGCGATGGACAAGGTCGCGGTCAGCCGTGCGCTGGCGCGATTGATGGAACGCGGCCTGGTGCAGCGCGACACCCACGGCGACGATCGCCGGCGTTCGGTGCTGGAACTGAGCGACGCCGGTTACCGCATCTACGACGACGTGGTGCCGCTGGCGCTGGCGCGCGAACGCGCGCTGCTGGCGCACCTGGACGACGACGAGCGTCGCAGCCTCGATGCGCTGCTGGACAAGCTCGGTCGCGGACTCGACGACCTGGCGCGGGACGACTGACGACGCGCCGCCTTCGGTGCGACCCGAGCGCGCTCGACAGCGTCGATCTCCGCGGGCATCCTGCGCCGATGTCCGCCGCCGACCCGATCGCAAGCCTGCTCGCCCAGCGCCGTTTCGCCGAAGCCGAGAGTCTGTGCCGCACGCGGTTGCAGGCCGATCCGGCCGATATCGCGGCGCTCGGCGCGCTGCTGCCGCTGTGGATGCAGCGGCGCGAATTCCTGCAGGCGCGGCTCGCGATCGAGCAGGCGGCGACGGCGAGACCCGGAAACCGCGAACTGCTGCTGATGCTCGGTCAGGTCCGCGAGACGATGCGCGACTTCGCCGCGGCGCGCAGCGCTTTCGCCGACGCCGCGGCCCTCGACGATGCCGACTGGATCGCGCTGCTGCTGCTCGCCGGTGCCGCCGAGGCCGACGGCGATGCCGAAGCCGCACTGTCCGCACGCGTACGCTGCCTCGCCCGCGCCGAACGCGCCGGCGCGCTGGCCGTGGGCGCGCAGGTGGCGCCGCCGCTGCAGGCGCGCCTGCAGCGCGCGATCGCGGTGGTGCAGCAGGCGCGTGCGCGGCATCTGGACGCCGCGGTCGCGCCGGTGCGCGCGACCCACGTCGACGCGACGCTGACGCGCGTCGACGGCGCGCTCGACGCCCTGCTCGGCCGCGGCCCGCGCGCGCAGCCGCATCCGCTGCAGATCCCGAGCCTGCTGTGCCTGCCGGGGCTCGATCCGCAGCCGTGGTTCGAGCGCGAACGCTTTCCATTTCTCGACGCGATCGAAGCCGAGACCGATGCGATCCGCGCCGAACTGCTGGCGCTACTCGCGGACGAGGACGATCCGGGCCTGCAGCCCTACATCGACATGCCCGCGCAGGCGCCGGCGGCGCCGATCTGGCGCGAACTCAACCGCTCGCCGCGCTGGCGCGGCTATCACTTCCATCGCCATGGCGAAGCCGTCGCCGCGCATCGCGCGCGCTGCCCGCGCACCGCGGCCGCGCTCGACCGCCTGCCGCTGATGCGCATCCCCGATCACGCGCCCGAGGCGATGTTCTCGCTGCTCGCGCCGCACACCGCGATTCCGCCGCACACCGGCGTGATGAACGGGCGCCTGACCGTGCACCTGCCGCTGATCGTGCCCGTCGACTGCGGCGCCCTGCGCGCCGGCGAGGAAGCGCGCCCCTGGCAGGAAGGCCGCTGCCTGATCTTCGACGACAGCTTCGTCCACGAAGCCTGGAACCACAGCGACCACCTGCGCGCGGTGCTGATCTTCGACGTCTGGCACCCGGACCTCGACGCCGCTGAACGCGATGCCCTCACTGCCGCGATCGTCGCCCTCGGCACCTTCAACCGCCGGCACGCACCGCAGGAGGATGCGGCGCTGCTGGAGGGGTGAGGTGGCGAAGTGTTCTATTGCGAATCGCCCTGTGCCCGCGATCCGATTCGAGAAAACGACACCCCCGAAACCGTGGACTCTCTGGAACCGTAGACCCTGAGGGCGACGCGCATGGATGCGCGTCGTTTTCCGACCGAGCCAAGGATTGGCGAGTCGGAAAATCCCCGTAGCGCGTCTGACCTTCGGTTTGCTCTGTCGGGGAAGGCCCTTTTCTTTGGCCACTTTCTTTCTGGCCAGAAAAAGAAAGTGACCCGGCCGCGCAGCGGACGGAAGCTTTGGGTTTTGCTCGTCGCGCCAGCGCGTCGGACTTCGCTCGTATCGGCAAACGATGCGCGGTTGCGACATCGACAGACAACAACCCGTTTTTCGGCGTGGCAGACCCTTTTGACACTTGATCGACACCCACACCGATCCACGAAGACCACCTTTTCTTTTCACAAGAAAAGAAAAGTAACTCGCTCGCGCCAGCGAGCGAAACAAAGGGGCAAGAGGAAATCCTCGACGATCGCCGCTGTCGAATCGATCAAAAGCAGGTCCCTCGCCGATGGCTCGGGATGACAAAAGATGATCGAATCGGCTTCAGTCATTGAACCACTGAAGTAAAACGTGGGGAGAGAGTTCAGCTTCAGGCCGCTCCGCGAATATCTCGCGGCTTCAGCGGCCTGAAGGCCGCTCTACCGATGCATCCGCCGCGGACGTCGAACAGGCGCTCGATCGGAGACCGCCTGCGTCGACTGCGACCTCAGCGCAACCATCCCCGCCGCCGTGCGCGCCGCGCGAACCACACCAGGAACAGCGCGCCGGCCAGCACCATCGCCGGCATGATCAAGACGCCCGGCCCGTAGACCGCGATGCTGTCGGCGATCAGGAAAGCGTGCGTCATCTGCACCACGACGCCGAGCAGCGACAGGATCAGCACCGACTGCGCGAAACGATGGCGCAGCAACAGCAGCAGGCAGCCGGCGGTGCCGCCGAACACCGCCACCGCGAACGCAGCGGTGGCCCAAGCCGGCCGCGACAGGCGCAGCGCGCGTTCGGCATCGGGCATGGCCTGCAGCGCCGCGGACGACAAGGTCGCGTCCTGGATGTAGGCCATCACCCCCAGACCGTTCCACAGCAACATCACCGCGCTGACGATCCAGAACCACAGCGGCGGTTTCTGCGACTCGAACATGGGCATCCCCCGATTCGACAAGAATGTACGAAAGCGCGTGTGCGAAAAAAGCGTGCGC
>JBIJBH010000220.1:0-6420 GCA_044345315.1 Lysobacteraceae bacterium | reverse complement strand
TGTGCGGTGTCCACCGCGAATCCCTCGCGCTTGAGGCGGGCCGCCAGGGTTTCGCGGAGGGGGGCTTCGTCTTCGACGAGGAGAATGCGCATCGCTGGCTCCAGGCCGGCGGGGGCCGGCATCTCATTCAGGCTTGGAGCATAGCCGCGGGGGCCGGCGGTCCGGGGGGAGGCGGCAAGGCCTGTTCAGATTTCGCTTAGCCGCTTGCGCCGAGAGTGCGGCTCAGTCGTCGCCGCGGCGACGCGGCGGGTCCTCGTCGCGCTGGCGCGGGCGGCGCGGCTCGCTGGCCGGCTGCGGGTCGTCCATGTAGATCCGGACCCGGCCTTCGTCGTCCACCACCTTGATCCGGGTGACGTCGCGGCCGTCGTACTGCATGCGCTCGGCGCTGAGCACCTGGCCGCGGTTGGCCCGTTCGATCCGGCGGACGGCGTCGGAGACGCTGTCGTCGTGATTGCTGCGCGGCGGCTCCGGCGGCCGGTCCTCGCCGCGGCGGCCCTGCTGGGCGCTCGCGGGCAGCGCGCCGACGGCGAGGGCCAGGGCGAGGACGGTCAGGGAGAGGCGGCGAAGCTGCGGCATGGGGAGGACCCGGAAGCGGAGGCGCAGATGGAACACATCATCGCGCGATGGACGGGCATTCTCGAAAGGGGGGGGTGAATCCGTCCTTAACTTTTTCTTACGCGAAGCCCGGGCCGCGTCCGGGGTTCAGATCGGGAGACCTTCGGTCGTTTGCAGCAAACCTCGCGTGTCCCCGAAAAACCCCGGGAAAACGATGCAAAACCGGCAGGGCCCGCTCAGAAGATCTCGCCGATGCAGCAGCGCAGGGAGCCGCCGGCGGCCTCGATCGCTTCCAGCGCCACGCTGCGGACCGCGAACCCGGCCGCGGCCAGCGCTGCCCGCGAGGCGGGGGTGAGGGCGCGCTCGGCGGTGGCGCTCATCCACACCGATTCCGGGGCCAGGGCGATGGCGTTGCCGGCGAAGGCGGCGCGCTCGGCCGGATCCAGCCGGATCGCGTGCGGCGCGTACAGCGCGGCGATCGCCTCGGGCACCGCCGGGTCGGCGAAGCCGTCGGCGCAGATCAGCGCGGCGCGGCCGGCGAGGATCGCGAGCACAACATTGGTGTGGTACTCGCCCGGGGCGAGGTCGAACAGCAGGGTCGCGCGCAGGCCGAAGGCCTCGTGCATCAGCCGCGCGCCGGCCTCGTCGCAGCGTTCGGACAGCCCGCAGAAGCCCAGCCCGCGGGGGCGATCGATCGCCAGCGCGCCGGTCAGTTCGCAGGGATGCGGCTGGGTCGACAGATCGATCTCGGCCCGGCCCAGGGTCTCGCGGAAGAAGCCCCGGATGTCCGCGCGCTCGGCTTCGCGGCGGCGGACCGGGTGGCGCATGCGGCCGACGATCGCCCGGCCGGGGGCGGTGGCGAAGACGTTGTTCGGGAACACCGCGTCGGGCGTGGCCGGATCGCCGGCGAAGCAGATCGTCGGCAGTTCGGCGGACAGCGCCCGCTGCAGGGCGCGATGTTCGGCCGAGGCGCGCGCCGCGTCGAAGGCCTCGGCGGCGGCCATGTAGCGGTTGTCGCTGGCCGATTCGGCGGCCAGCCCGAAGCCGTCCGGGGCGACCAGGAAGGCGGCCTGCGCGGTGGCCGGGCCCAAGTCGGCGGCGCAGTCGCGGGCGAAGGCGAGGAAGGCGGCGGGGTCGCGGGTGAGCATCGCAGGTCCGTGATCGGGCGGCGCGGCGGTCAGGCGGCGTGGCGGTCAGGCGGCACGTTCGTGCGCCGGGCCGGTGGCGGCGAGGGCGCGTTCGATCAGCGACCAGTCGGCGCCTGCGCGGTGCGCGCCTTCGCTGAGGATCTGCCGGAACGCGCGTCCGCCGCGCTGGCCCTGGAACAGCCCGAGGATGTGCCGGGTCATGTGCTTGAGCTGGGTGCCGCGCGCGAGCTGCGCCTCGACGTAGGGCCGCCACGCGCGCAGCAGCTCGGCGCGGTCGCGCACCGCGTCGCCCCACCACGCGGTGTCGAGCCGGTGCAGCAGATATGGATCGTGATAGGCCGCGCGGCCGAGCATCGCGCCGTCGGTGTGCTGCAGATGCGCGCCGGCTTCGTCGGCATCGGCGATGCCGCCGTTGACGATCACCTGCAGCTGCGGACGCTCGCGCTTGAGCCGGTAGGCCCAGTCGTAGCGCAGCAGCGGCACTTCGCGATTCTCCTTCGGCGACAGGCCCTGCAGCCAGGCGTTGCGTGCGTGGATCACGAACATGCCGCAGCCGCCGGTGGCGATCGTATCGATGAAGCCCAGGAAGCGTTCCCATTCGTGATCGTCGTCGACGCCGAGCCGGCATTTCACCGTGACCGGCGTGGACGGCACCGCTTCGATCATCGCCGCCACGCAGTCGGCGACCAGCGCTGGCTCGCGCATCAGGCAGGCGCCGAAACGCCCGGCCTGGACGCGGTCGGAGGGGCAGCCGCAATTGAGGTTGATCTCGTCGAAACCGCGCTCGGCGCCGATCCGCGCCGCCTGCGCCAGCAGCGCCGGATCGCTGCCGCCGAGCTGCAGCGCGACCGGGTGTTCGGACGGGTCCATCGCCAGCAGTCTGGCCCGATCGCCGTGGATCACCGCGTTCGCATGCACCATCTCGGTGTAGAGCCGCGCATGCGGTGCGAGCACGCGATGGAAGCCGCGGCAGTGCGTATCGGTCCAGTCCATCATCGGGGCGACGGACAGACGCAGTTGCTCGGCGGGGATGGCGGCGGATCGGGCGGGCACGCGGCCATTTTAGTTATGCTGGCCGGCCAAAGACAGCGCGCCGGGCCAGAGACCGGCGCCGGGAGCCGCCGCCGCATGAGTGCCCGCTTGCCCGATGCCGCCTACCGCGACATCACCCGCTGGATCGTCGATCAGGCCCGTCTCGGGCAATCCACCGACGCGCTGCTGCGCGCGATGTGCGAGCGCGGCTGGGATCGTGCGCAGGCGATGGGGCTGATCGCGCAGGCGCTGGGCGCACGCGATGCGATATCGGCTGCGCAGGCCGCACCGGTGCAGCAGGCGGTGCCGGAATCGCAGGCCGCAGTGCAGCCCGCCGCCGTTGCCGGCGATCGCCCGATGCCGGGGCCGATGCTCGACGACGGCGCGGTCGCGCTGGATGCCGGCGACCGCCGCGTGCCGCTGCTGACCGTGATGCAGTCGCCGCAGATCGTGATGTTCGGCGATTTTCTGTCGAAGGACGAATGCGACCGGCTGGTCGAGGCCGCGCGTCCGCGGATGCGGCGTTCGCTCACCACCGACGCGCAGACCGGCGACGACAAGGTCGACGAGGTGCGCACCAGTCGCGGCATGTTCTTCCAGCGCGGCGAAAGCGCGCTGGTGAGCCGGATCGAGGACCGCATCGCGCGCCTGCTGCGCTGGCCGGTGGAGAAGGGCGAGCATCTGCAGGTGCTGCACTACCGCCCCGGCGATCGCTACGAACCGCATTACGACTATTTCGACCCCGCCGGCTCCGGCGTCGCTCCGGTGCTGGCCCGTGGCGGTCAGCGCATCGCCACCTTCCTGATGTATCTGCGCGAACCCGAGCGCGGCGGCGACACCACCTTCCCGCAGCTCGGCCTGCGTTTCGCCCCGCGTCGCGGCTGCGCGCTGTTCTTCAGCTACGACCGCCCCGATCCGTCGACGAAAACCCTGCACGGCGGCGCGCCGGTGCTGGCCGGCGAGAAATGGGTCGCGACCAAATGGCTGCGCGAGGGCGTGTTCGTCTGAGCCGGCGTTCAAGCACTGCCGCAACTGCAGAAAATGCGATCCGGAGAATGCGTGCGATCTCGGACTCGTCATCCCCGCGAAGGCGGAGATCCATGCCCACAGCGTCATGTCTGCTCGGGCACACTCTGAAAGCGAGAAGATGTGCATCCCCGCCTTCGCGGGGATGGCGGGTCATGATCGTTTCAACGCACGCAGGGCATCCGCCATCGCGGTGTTGGCCGGCGGCGCGCTCTGGCCGCTGCGCGGTTTCGCGCCTGCGTTGCGCGCGTCGCGCTGCGGCGGGCGTCCGCCGCGGTCGTTGCGCTCCGGCTTCTGCGCCTCGTCGCGACGGCCGCCGCGGCTGTCCTGCCGCGTCTCGCCCGGAACGTCGTCGAGCCGGCGGGTGAGGCCGATGCGCTTGCGCGGCACGTCGACCTCCAGCACTTTCACTTTCACCACGTCGCCGACCTTGACCACATCGCGCGGGTCTTTCACGAATCTGTCGGCGAGCGCGGAGATGTGCACCAGACCGTCCTGATGCACGCCGATGTCCACGAACGCGCCGAACGCGGCCACGTTCGTCACGACGCCTTCGAGCACCATGCCCGGGCGGAGATCGGCGATGGTCTCGACGCCTTCGGCGAAGCGCGCGGCCTTGAATTCGGGGCGCGGGTCGCGGCCGGGTTTTTCCAGCTCCTTGACGATGTCCCGTACGGTCGGCAGGCCGAAGCGTTCGTCGGTGAACTGCTCCAGCTTCAGCCCGCGCAGGGTCGCGCCGTCGCCGATCAGCTGCGCGACCGGACGGCCGCAGTTTTTCACGATGCGTTCGACCACCGGATAGGCTTCCGGGTGCACCGCGGAGGCGTCGAGCGGTTCATCGCCGCCGGCGATGCGCAGGAAGCCGGCGCACTGTTCGAAGGTCTTCTCGCCGAGGCGCGGCACCTTCAGCAGTTCGCGCCGCGATCGGAACGCGCCGTGGGCATCGCGATACGCGACGATGTTCTCGGCGACCGACGCCGACAGCCCCGAGACCCGCGCCAGCAGCGGCGCGGACGCGGTGTTGACGTAGACGCCGACCGCGTTCACGCAGTCCTCGACCTTCGCGTCGAGCGCGCGCGCCATCGCGTACGGATTCACGTCGTGCTGATACTGGCCGACGCCGATCGCCTTGGGTTCGATCTTCACCAGCTCCGCCAGCGGATCCTGCAGCCGGCGCGCGATCGAGACCGCGCCGCGCAGGCTCACGTCGAGATTCGGGAATTCGCGCGCGGCCAGTTCCGAGGCCGAATACACCGAGGCGCCGGCCTCGCTCACCATCACCTTGGTGAGCTTCAGCGCCGGATGCTTCGCGATCAGTTCGCCGGCGAGCTTGTCGGTTTCGCGCGAGGCGGTGCCGTTGCCGATCGCGATCAGTTCGACCGTGTGCGCGGCGCACAGCTGCGCGAGGCGCGCGATCGAGGCGTCCCACTGCCGCTTCGGCTCGTGCGGATAGATCGTGTCGGTGGCGACCACTTTGCCGGTGGCGTCGACTACCGCGACTTTCACGCCGGTGCGCAGGCCGGGATCGAGCCCGAGCACCGGGCGCATGCCGGCCGGCGCGGCCAGCAGCAGATCCTTGAGGTTGTCGCCGAACACCGCGATCGCCTCGGTCTCGGCCTTCTCGCGCGCGGCGGCGACCAGTTCCAGCGACAGCGTGGTCAGCAGGCGCGCGCGCCAGGCCAGACGGCAGGTGTCGCCGAGCCATTTGTCCGCGGCCCGGCCCTGCGCGGCGATGCCCATCGCCAGCGCGACCCGGCCCTCGGCGTAGGCGTGGCCCTGCTCGATGTCCGCGGTGGGTTCCAGATCCAGCGACAGCACCTCTTCGCGGCGCCCGCGCAGCAGCGCGAGCATGCGGTGCGAGGGAATCGTCGCCAGCGCTTCGCAGTGATCGAAATAGTCGCGGTACTTCGCGCCTTCGGCCTCCTTGCCGGCCAGCACCTTCGCGCGCAGCACGCCCTTCTGCTGCAGCCAGCTACGCAGCTCGCCGAGCAGTCCCGCGTGCTCGCCGATGCGCTCGATCAGGATCGCGCGCGCGCCGTCGAGCGCGGCGGCGACATCCGCCACGCCCTTGTCGGCATCGACGAAAGCCTGCGCGCGCGTCGACGGATCGATCGAGGGATCGGCGAGGATCGCATCCGCCAGCGGCTCCAGCCCGGCCTCGCGCGCGATCTGCGCCTTGGTGCGCCGTTTCGGCTTGTACGGCAGATAGAGGTCTTCCAGTCGCGACTTGCTGTCGGCGGCGAGCACGTCGTCCAGCAGCGGCTTCGTCAGCTTGCCCTGCTCGGCGATCGAGGCGAGGATCGCGTCGCGGCGTTCCTCCAGTTCGCGCAGATACACCAGCCGCGATTCGAGATCGCGCAACTGCGTGTCGTCCAGCCCGCCGGTGACTTCCTTGCGATAGCGCGCGATGAACGGCACCGTCGCGCCCTCGTCCAGCAGCCCGACCGCCGCGCGCACCTGCGCCGGTTGCGCTGCGATCTCGGCGGCGATGGTCTCGGCGATCTGCGCCGCGATCGCGGCGGCGGGGCGGACGGGGGCGGGCAGGGTGTCGGCGGTTGCGGCGGTGCTGGACATCGGGAATTCGCGGAATGAACGTCGAAGGCCGATTGTCGCCGCTGGATGTCGCGCGAACCAGACTGGCGCCGCTACAGAGGATGTG
>JBIJBH010000008.1:0-20467 GCA_044345315.1 Lysobacteraceae bacterium | reverse complement strand
TTCAGGCTGGCGGGTGATCTGGGCGGCGTCGTCGCCGCCCGTGAGATCCGTTCAGGCTAGGATCAACTCGAAGATGGGGGGACAAATCCGTATGGAGGCGCTACCATCCCGAAAGCGCCCAACCGCAAGACGCCCACGAGCGCATTCCCATGGCACGCAGCGACCTTCTTGTCTCCCTTGTCCGAGCCGCTTCCAGCGGGGACCAGGCCGGTGTCCGTTCCTCTGCCGAGGCGCTCGCTGCAGATGAACGCGCCAAGAATCATCACATTCTTGCAGACCGGCTGCAGCGCGCGCTCGCGAACGTAACGGTCAGCTCCAGTAGCTTGCTCTCTCAGCGGGACTCTGCGAGCAATCAAGGGCGCGAAGCGATCATCGAAGTCCAGCCTCAACTGCGTATGGATCAGCTGCTGCTGCCTCTGCCGGTCAGCGAAAGCGGAAAGCAACTGATTGAAGAACACGCCCGTGCCGATGTGCTGCGCTCCCACGGCTATGAGCCTCGGCATCGCGTCCTGCTATCAGGTCCGCCGGGCAACGGCAAGACCTCTTATGCCGAGGCCATCGCAGAAGCATTGGCACTGCCACTCCTCCTGGTTCGCTACGACGCTCTGATCGGCAGCTATCTCGGGGAAACCAATGCCCGGCTTCGAAAATTGTTCGACTACGTGAGAACGCGGCCTTGCGTACTGTTCTTCGACGAATTCGATGCAATCGGCAAAGAGCGCGGGGATACGCATGAAACGGGCGAGATCAAGCGAGTCGTTTCGTTCTTATTGATGCAGCTCGACCAGTTGCCAAGCTATGTCATTGTCATGGCAGCTACGAATCATGCCGAGTTGCTTGATCGTGCAGTCTGGCGTCGTTTCCAGATGCGATTGTCATTCCCTGCGCCTGATCGAAAATCGGTCCAAGTTCTGTTGGATCGAATCATCTCCCGCTGGCCAGATATGCCAGCGATATCGCTCAGCGCCATTGCAGTCAAGCTGGGCGCAGTGAATTACTCGGAAGTAGTGGATTTTTGCCAGAACGTCAGGCGTCGGCATATCTTGGGATTGGGGGGGATAGGAATCGATGAAGCGCTCAAGCATGAGCTGGAACTATGGACTGCTCGCGTCCGGCCGGAGGCCATGAATGGCGAGCGATCCGAACAAGCCGCTGCTGCGGGTGGAACCGAGCGCACGGCCCGAGCCTCGCGTCGGAAGGCCAAATCCTCAGCGCGGACCTGAGCGATTTTCCGCTCAGCGACAAGCGCGGGAGTTTGGCCCTAAATTTGATCGTCTGCGTGACGTGCTGGAACGCGACCCGCAAGGATTGAGTCTTCGCGCCGATCCGACCGCGCTGGCGCCCGAGCGCTTGCTCGTTTTCGAGCTGCGCGGTGATGTCGTTGGATTTGCTTCTGCTGTCTCAAGGATGCCGGGATATCTTGAATTCATTGACGAAGAAGCCCTCGGTCAGGACGAGGCGGACAAAGACCCAGTCGCTTATCTGCTTGTACCAGATATGACGGCGATGCGGCAGATCGAATCTCTGTGGCGTCGCTGGCAATCAGGGGAACGGCTTGGACATGGCAATGCTCCCTGGGAGCATGTTTTTGCCCTTCTGCGCGATTTGCGCCCTTGGGGTCCACAGGATCGCGTCGATCAGCAGGATGCGCTGACCCTTGCGAGCGAGCTCGTGGAACTTGGAACAGATGCAACTCTGCGCGTAGAGATCGAGCTGGTCTTCAGGCAGTCGGATGAACAAGCAGGGCAGGCGGAAGTCCTGCTTCGTTCGGAGCTAGCTGCCGTGGGTGGCCGGGTTGTATCTCAATCTCGTATTCCGCAGATTGGCTATCACGCATTCCTCGTTGATTTACCCGTTTCTGAAGTCCGCTCTATCCTCGATCGGAATGGAATCGCCATGGTCGAGAGCGTGATGCATATCCGTCCGCAGAGCTTGGCGACAAAGCTCGAAACAGCCGACGCAGAGCCGATGGGCGAGGTGCCACAGGTCGGCGCGCTGGGAGAGCCGATCCTGGCTCTGCTTGATGGCGTTCCGGTCGCAAACCACCCACTACTTGCGCGTCATGTGACCGTCGATGACTCCTTCGGCCTTGAAGCGCGGACCGCCGTGGCTGATCGCAAGCACGGCACTGCTATGGCGTCGCTGATTGTGCATGGCGATCGCAACCGTCGCGAATTGCCGCTGCTGCGCAGAATCCATGTGGTGCCGGTCATGACAGCCGAGCCGGGGCATGTAGAAGGTTTCAGCAGCGACCGTTTGATCGTTGATGTGATCTATCAGGCGGTGCGCTCCATGCGCGCCGGGCCGGAGGCGAGCGCTCCAGCTGTGCTGATTGTCAATGTATCGCTGGGCAATCCGCGTCAGCCGTTCCATCGAAAGCTTTCGGCTTGGGCCAAGCTGCTGGATCGGATGGCTTACGAGTACGGCATTCTGTTTGTTGTCAGCGCTGGCAATGTAGGGGATGCATTCGAGGTGCCGGGCTTTGTCACCCGTACAGATTTCGAAGATTCAGACCCTGGTCCTCGCGCGAAAGCCGTGCTCGGTGCCGTAGGTGGTTTGATGGGGCAACGCCGTCTGTTCGCACCAGCGGAAACCGTCAACGGTGTCACCGTCGGAGCTTGCAACCTTGATGATGTTCCTGACCAGCATCGGGCTGTCGCGGCGCATTCTTCGGTCGAGCCTTATCCGAACATTGAAATGGCCAATCCCTCAAGTGCGCAGGGGCCGGGCTATGGTGCGTCCGTCAAACCCGACATCTTGATGCCTGGTGCGCGCGAGCGATTGGTGATGCTCGGTAATCCTGGCGGAATCTTGAGAGTCGAGCCTGCGCGTCTGAGTCGCTCGGCGGGCCTGAGAGTGGCCGCACCGCCGACGCCGTCGGATGAGCAGTTCGAGTTCTACACCAACGGTACCAGTGCAGCGGCCGCGCTGGCATCCCGAACTTGTCATCGAATTCATGATGCGCTGGAAGCTGCTTACGGCGACGCCTTTCTGGCATTGACGCATCGCCAACGTGCGGTGCTGCTCAAGGCGCTTCTGGCACATACAGCGCAGTGGCCGCAGTCCACCGCTACGATGATTCGAGAAGTGCTTGGGCCAGCGGATAATCGGCAGCATTTTCGACAGAAAGACAACATTCGACGCTTTCTCGGCTACGGCATTGTCGATGCCGATGCTGCCACTGCTTGCGCGGATGACCGCGCAACGTTCTGGGCGACGGGTGAAATCGTCGAGAATCAAGTCATGCGTATCCCAATCCCCATCCCGACAGTGATGGGCGGCCAAGCGAGGCCACACGCGCTTGTAGCGACGGCAGCATGGTTCACTCCGACGAAACCGGGAAACCGACGCTATCGGGCGGTACGATTGAAACTCTTGAAGCCCAAAAAAGAAGTCCTTGATGGTTTGGGTCTCAAAAAATCGTTTCCGGACCAGCCTGATGATAGACAGACAAATCGCGGCACGCTCTGCCACCAGCGATGGTATGGCAAGAAAGCGGCTGCGGTGACTGATGGCATGGAGATCGACCTGTATCTGCAGCGCGAAGTTGACCAAGCGGGCATGGCGATTGATGAGCCTATTCCATTCGCTGTCGCTGTGACGCTGACGATGCCCGGCGTGATCGAGATCTACGAACAAGTTCGGCAAAGACTAGCCATTCCCTTGCCTGTTCGCTCATATTGACGGACAGCGGCGCCTAATGATCTGCGCATACAGCTCATTACTCTCATGACTTTCTCAAAGCAGTGGGTCAATCCCCTAACGTCAGCAGCGACGCATTGCCCCCCGCCGCCGTCGTGTTGACGGTGACGGTCTTCTCGGTCGCGAAGCGCGGGAGGTAGTGCGGGCCGCCGGCCTTGGGGCCGGTGCCGGAGAGGTTCTGGCCGCCGAAGGGCTGGACGCCGACGACCGCGCCGATCTGGTTGCGGTTGACGTAGACGTTGCCGACCTTCGCGCGCCGGGCGATGCGGTCGATGGTTTCGTCGATGCGCGAATGGATGCCGAGGGTCAGGCCGAAGCCGGTGGCGTTGATGGTGTCGACGACGGCGTCGAGCTGATCGGCCTTCCAGCGCAGCACGTGCAGGGCGGGGCCGAAGTTCTCGCGGGTCAGCTGCGACAGCGACTTGAGTTCCCAGGCGCGCGGGGCGAAGAAAGTGCCGTGCGACACGCTGTCGTCGGTGGCGGCAGTCGCGATCAGCTTCGCTTCCTGCGCCATCTTCGCGGCGTGGTCTTCCAGCAGCTTCAGCGCGTCGGCGTCGATCACCGGGCCGACATCGGTCGAGAGCAGGCCGGGGTCGCCGACCTTCAGCTCGGCCATCGCGCCGGCGATCATCTCGATCACCTTGTCGGCGATGTCCTCCTGCACGAACAGCACGCGCGCGGCCGAGCAGCGCTGGCCGGCGGAGGTGAAGGCCGAGGACAGGGCGTCCTTGACCAGTTGCTCGGGCAGGGCGGAGGAATCGGCGATCAGCGCGTTCTGGCCGCCGGTTTCGGCGATCAGCACGCCGATCGCGGCGTCGCGCGCGGCCATCGCACGATTGATCGCGCGGGCGGTCTCGGTGGAGCCGGTGAAGGCGACGCCGGCGACGCGCGGGTCGCGGGTGAGCGCGGCGCCGACGGTGGCGCCATCGCCGGGCAGGAACTGCAGCACCGCGTCGGGCACGCCGGCTTCGTGCAGCAGTTTCACTGCGGCGTAACCGATCAGATTGGTTTGCTCCGCGGGCTTGGCGATCACGCTGTTGCCGGCGGCGAGCGCGGCGGCGACCTGGCCCATGAAAATGGCGAGCGGGAAATTCCACGGCGAGATGCACACGAACACGCCGCGGCCGGCGAGCTGCAGGGTGTTGGATTCGCCGGTCGGGCCGGGCAGGGCCTCGGGCGCGAAGTGCTTGCGCGCCTGGCCGGCGTAGTAGCGCAGGAAATCCACCGCTTCGCGCACTTCGGCGATGCCGTCGGGGATGGTCTTGCCGGCTTCCTTGGTGCAGACGGCGATGTAGAACGCCATCCGGTCTTCGAGCAGCTTCGCCGCGTGTTCGAGGATCGCGGCGCGGCTGGCGGCGGGGGTAGCGTCCCAGTCGGGCTGCGCGGCGACCGCGTTCTGCAGGGCCTTCTCGACCATGGCGCTGTCGGCGGCCTGCCAGTGGCCGACGGTCTCGCGACGGTCGGCGGGGTTGGTCACCGCGAGGCGTTCGCCGGAGGCGCTCGCGCCGGGCACCAGCGGCGCCGCGGTCCAGGTGCCGGCGCCGGCGGCGTTGACCTGCGCGGCGAGCGCCTGCAGTTGCGAATCGTTGGCGAGGTTGATGCCCATCGAATTGTCTCTCTCATGGCCCTGGCTGCGGTACAGATCGACCGGCAGCGGGATGCGCGGATGCGGGATGCGCTCGAACGCGGACACGATCTCGACCGGATCGCGCACCAGGTCGTCGATCGACACGGTTTCGTCGGTGATGCGGTTGACGAAGCTGGAATTGGCGCCGTTCTCGAGCAGGCGGCGCACCAGGTACGGCAGCAGATCCTCGTGCGAGCCGACCGGCGCGTAGACGCGGCAGGGCACGTTCAGGCGATCGGCCGGAACGACCTCGGCGTAGAGGTCGTCGCCCATGCCGTGCAGCTTCTGGAATTCGTACTTCGACGCGATGCCGGCGGCGGCGTCCTCGCCCAGCACGGTGCGCGCCATGCGGTGGATCGCGGCGATGGTCTGCGCATTGTGGGTCGCGAACATCGGATAGACCGCGTCGGTCGCCTCCAGCAGCCGCCGCGCGCAGCCCTGGTAGGACACGTCGGTGTTGGGCTTGCGGGTGAAGACCGGATAGCCGGCCTGACCGTCGACCTGGGCGCGCTTGACCTCGCTGTCCCAGTAGGCGCCCTTGACCAGGCGCACCGGAATCCGGCGCCCGAGGCTGCGCGCCCGGTCGGCGATGAAGTCGATCACGAACGGCGCGCGCTTCTGGTAGGCCTGCACGACGATGCCGAAGCCGTTCCAGCCGGCCAGCGAGGCGTCGGCGAGCACCCGGAAAATCAGGTCCAGCGACATTTCGAGGCGATCGGTTTCCTCGGCGTCGATGGTCAGGCCGATGCCGTAGCGTTTGGCCAGTTGCGACAGTTCCAGCAGCCGCGGGCCGAGCTCGGCGTAGACCCGCTCGCGCTTGGCGTGCTCGTAGCGCGGATGCAGCGCCGAGAGCTTGACCGAGATGCTGGGCGCGGCGAAGACATCGGTATCGAGGAAATCGCCCTTGTCGCCGCTGCGGCCGATGGCGTGGATCGCCTGACGATAGGCGTCGAGATAGCGCAGGGCGTCGCGGGTGGTCAGCGCGCCCTCGCCGAGCATGTCGAAGGAATAGCGATAGGCCGCGTTGTCGCCCTTGCGGCTGCGCGTCAGGGCTTCGTCGATCGTGCGCCCCATCACGAATTGATGGCCCATGATCCGCATCGCCTGACGCACCGCCAGCCGGATCACCGGTTCGCCGACCCGGCCGATCAGGCGTTTGAAGGCGTTGTGCACGTCGCGCTTGGTGTCGTCGGCCAGATCCACCAGCTTGCCGGTCAGCATCAGGCCCCAGGTCGAGGCGTTGACCAGGACCGAGTCGGATTGGCCGAGGTGCCGTTTCCAGTCGGCCTCGCCGAGCTTGTCGCGGATCAGCTTGTCGGCGGTTTCCTGGTCGGGGATGCGCAGCAGGGCCTCGGCCACGCACATCAGCAGCACGCCTTCCTCGCTGCCGAGGTCGTACTGGCGCATGAAGGCTTCGATCGCGCCTTGGTCCTGCGCCCGGGTCCGGACCCGGCGCACGAGGTCCGCGGCGGTGGCCTGGATCGCGGCGCGGTCGGCCTCGGGCTGGCGCGCTGCGGACAGCAGTTCGCGCACATGGGCGGTTTCGTCGCGGACCCAGGCCGCGGTGATCGCGGCGCGGAGGGGGGCGGCCGCAGCCGGCAGTTCGGAGGCGAGAAGGGCGTTCACGTAGGTCGAATCGGCGGCGAGGGGCGGATACTAGCAGCGGCCGAGGCCCGATTTGTACCCCTTCGCCCGGGGATGCGCGGCGGGTTCGGCTTGCCCCTGCCGGCGGCGAACGGATACCATTCTCCGGTTTCCCGGGGGGCCGATTCCGCGGCGGGTGCGCGTCACCGCCTGCATACGTCGCACGGCTTCCCCCGTATTGTCCTAGCCGTATTGTCTTAAATCAGCAACGGCCCGCGACGGGCCGCGAATCCGGGGTGTCGGGTCATGGTGCGAGCGCGTGCGTTGACGAGGGGATGGGCCGGGCTGGCGACGTTGCCGGCGATGCTGCTGTTCCCGGTGATGGCGATGGCCCAGGCGGCCGACCCCAAGCCGTGGCAGCTGAACATGGGCCAGGGCGTCACCCAGACCTCGAAAAACGCCTACGACGCGCACATGATGGCGCTGTGGATCTGCGTCGCGATCGGTCTGATCGTGTTCGGCGCGATGTTCTACGCGATGTTCAAGTTCCGTCACTCCAAGGGCGCCAAGCCCGACGTGAACTTCACCCACAGCACCAAGCTGGAGATCATCTGGACGGTCGTCCCGATCATCCTGCTGGTGGTGATGGCGGTGCCGGCCACCGCCAAGCTGATCGCGATGTACGACACCCGCGACGCCCAGATGACGGTGAAGATCACCGGCTACCAGTGGCTGTGGAAGTACGAGTATCCCGGCGACAAGCCCGGCGAGAGCGTGACTTTCACCAGCCGCCTCGACCGCAAGAGCGAAGCGCTGCGCCAGAGCGGCAAGGTCCCGACCGCCGCCGATCACGAGCACTACCTGCTGGACGTCGACAACCCGCTGGTGCTGCCGGTCGACACCAAGATCCATTTCCTGATCACCGCCGACGACGTCATCCACGCCTGGTGGGTGCCGGCCCTCGGCTGGAAGCAGGACGCTATCCCGGGCTTCACCAACGAAGCCTGGACCGAGATCAAGACCCCCGGCATCTACCGCGGCCAGTGCGCAGAGCTGTGCGGCAAGGACCACGGCTTCATGCCGATCGTGGTCAAGGCCGTATCGAAAGAAGAATTCAAACAATGGCTGGCCGACCAGCGCGCGAAGAACGCGCCTCCGGCGCCTGCCGCGGAAGCGGCTCCGGCCGCCCCGGCAGACGCTGCTCCGGCCGATGCCGCGCCGGCCGACACTCCGGCGACCGAGGCTGCCGCCGCGCCCGCCGCCGACACGAACGCTCCCGCCGCCGCCACGGCCGGCTGATCGCATCCTCTTGAGGTAGACCGCACATGGCCACCACCCACGCTGACCACCACGACGCACACGAGCACAAGCAGGGCTTCGTCGAGCGCTGGTTCTTCTCGACCAACCACAAGGACATCGGCACGCTGTATCTGGTGTTCTCGTTCGTGATGTTCATCGTCGGCGCGGCGATGTCGGTGGTGATCCGCGCTGAACTGGCGACCCCGGGCCTGCAGTACGTCGACCCGGCGTTCTTCAACCAGATGACCACGATGCACGCGCTGGTCATGATCTTCGGCGGCGTAATGCCGGCCTTCGTCGGCCTGGCCAACTGGATGGTGCCGCTGCAGATCGGCGCGCCGGACATGGCCCTCCCGCGCATGAACAACTGGTCCTTCTGGATCATGCCGTTCGCGTTCGCGCTGCTGCTGGTCACCCTGATCCTGCCGGGCGGCGCGCCCGCCGGCGGCTGGACCCTGTACCCGCCGCTGTCGCTGCAGGGCGGCTACAACCTGTCGTTCGCGATCTTCGCCATCCACATGATGGGCATCAGCTCGATCATGGGCGCGATCAACATCATCGCCACCATCCTCAACATGCGCGCCCCGGGCGTCGACCTGCTGAAGATGCCGATCTTCTGCTGGACCTGGCTGATCACCGCCTTCCTGCTGATCGCGGTGATGCCGGTGCTGGCCGGCGCGGTGACGATGCTGCTCACCGACAAGTTCTTCCTGACCAGCTTCTTCAGCGCCAAGGGCGGCGGCGACCCGGTGATGTTCCAGCACATCTTCTGGTTCTTCGGCCATCCCGAGGTCTACATCATGATCCTGCCGGCGTTCGGCGTCGTGTCGGAGATCATCCCGACCTTCAGCCGCAAGCCGCTGTTCGGCTATCAGGCGATGGTCTACGCGACCGCCTCGATCGCCTTCCTCTCGTTCATCGTGTGGGCGCACCACATGTTCACCGTCGGCATGCCGATGGGCGGCGAGATCTACTTCATGTTCGCGACCATGCTGATCGCGATCCCGACCGGCGTGAAGGTGTTCAACTGGGTCACGACCATGTGGCGCGGTTCGATCAGCTTCGAGTCGCCGATGCTGTGGTCGATCGCGTTCGTGATCCTGTTCACCATCGGCGGCTTCTCGGGCCTGATGCTCGCGATCGTGCCGGCCGACTTCCAGTACCACGACACCTACTTCGTGGTCGCGCACTTCCACTACGTGCTGGTGACCGGCGCGCTGTTCGCGATCATCGCCGCGGTGTACTACTGGTGGCCGAAGTGGACCGGTCGCATGTACAACGAAAAGTTCGCCAAGTTCCACTTCTGGTGGTCGGTGATCTTCGTCAACCTGCTGTTCTTCCCGCAGCACTTCCTGGGTCTGGCCGGCATGCCGCGCCGCATCCCGGACTACAACGTGGTGTTCGCCGACTGGAATCTGATCAGCTCGATCGGCGCCTTCGGCATGTTCGCCACCCCCTTCATGATGGCGTTCGTGCTGTGGCACTCGCTGAAGTACGGCGCCAAGGCCGAAGCGCGCGCCTGGGAAGGCGCCCGCGGCCTGGAGTGGACCGTGCCGTCGCCGGCGCCGCACCACACCTTCACCAAGCCGCCGGTCATCCGCGACGGCGATCTCGCCCACGGCGACATCACCCACTGACCGCCCGCGCAGCGCCATGACCACGCAGCCGACCCTGCCCGAAGACGAGATGGCCGCCCGCCGCGCTTCCGCGCGGCGCACGGCGCTGATCTTCGCCGGCGTCGCCGTGGCGGTCTACATCACCTTCATGATCCTCAACGCGGTGGCGCAATGAGCGACACGATCGTGGGCACGGCGGATTCGGCGCCGCGCAAGCGCGGCCTCGGCATCGGCGGCATGATCGCCGTCTCGCTGCTGGCCTTCGGTTTCAGCTTCTCGCTGGTGCCGCTGTACCGGATCGCCTGCGAGAAGGTGTTCGGCATCCGCCTCGATCGCGGTCCGGTCCAGTCCGCCGCGGTCGCCGCCGCGCCGGGCACCGACCGCTGGGTCACGGTGCGCTTCGACGCCAGCGTCAATTCCAAGCTGCCCTGGGCCTTCGGACCGAAGGAACTGACCATGCGGGTGCGGCCGGGCGAGATCTACGAGACGCTCTACGTCGCCCGCAACACCAGTGATCGCGACATCGTGGGCAGCGCCACGCCGTCGGTCGCGCCGGCGCGCGGCTCGCAGTACTTCAACAAGACCGAGTGCTTCTGCTTCACCGCGCAGACCCTCGCCGCCGGCGAGTCGCGCGAGATGCCGGTGCGTTTCATCGTCGATCCTGACCTGCCGGAAGACGTGCGCACGCTCACGCTGTCCTACACCTTCTTCAAGAACGACGTGCTCACCGCGAAGCTCGCGCAGGGCGGCGGCGCGTCGTCGGCCGCGCCGCGCAGCGCGCCCTGATCCAGAACTCTCCGATCACTCCCATTCCGGCATTTCCAGCGAGACGACCGCCATGGCTCAAGCTCACGCCCAACACCACGATCCCGATGTCTACTTCGTGCCGCATGGCAGCAAGTGGCCGGTGTTCGCCTCGGTGTTCCTGTTCGTCACCATGCTCGGTCTCGCCACCTGGCTGAACCACGTTTCCTGGGGCGAGGCCGCCTTCTATGTCGGCCTGCTCGGTCTGCTGGTGATCCTGTTCAAGTGGTTCGCCGACGTCATCCTCGAATCGGTGAGCGGCTACTACAACAAGCAGGTGGACGTGTCCTTCCGAATGGGCATGGTCTGGTTCATCTTCTCAGAGATCATGTTCTTCGCCGCCTTCTTCGGCGCGCTGTTCTACGCCCGCCAGTTCGCGCTGCCGTGGCTGGGCGGCGAGGGCGACGGCGCGATGACCAACGCCACGCTGTGGCCCGAATTCAGCGCGGCGTGGCCGAGCGCCGGTCCGGCCGGCCTCGGCGGCGTGTTCCAGACCATTCCGGCCTGGGGCCTGCCGCTGATCAACACCATGATCCTGCTGACCTCGGGCGTGACCATCACCATCGCGCATCACGCGCTGAAGGCCGGTCACCGCAAATCGCTGCTGTTCTGGCTGGGCGCGACGATCGCCCTGGGCGTGATCTTCCTGTTCGTGCAGGGCTACGAGTACATGCACGCCTACAAGGATCTGAACCTGACCCTGGGTTCGGGCATCTACGGTTCGACCTTCTTCATGCTGACCGGCTTCCACGGCGCGCACGTGACTCTCGGCACGATCATGCTGATCGTGATGTGGCTGCGCTGCGCCAAGGGCCACTTCACCAAGGAGAACCACTTCGCGTTCGAGGCGGTGGCCTGGTACTGGCACTTCGTCGACGTGGTGTGGCTGGGCCTGTTCCTGTTCGTGTACGTGCTGTAAGCGCGGCCTCGCGGCCGCGTCGCGCGGACGCATTCGCACGCAGGGCCGGCTTCGCGCCGGCCTTCGCGTCTGCGGATCGGGTTCTGCGGATCGTGTTCTGCGGATCGGCGAATCCGCGCGGCCTGCGTGCTCGTATGGAAGATCGGCGTTCGCGCAAGGCGCCGGCCCGATGCGCGCCGATCGACCGGCGCGGATCAACCGACGAGGATCGACCGACGAGGATCAACCTGCGGGATTGCGGCCGATGCCGTGCGGTTCGATCCAGCCCATCAGGGTCGCGAGCACCACCAGCAGGATCAGGCCTACCGAGAGCGCGATGCGTTTGGTCAGCGCGTTGACGGTGCGCTTGGTCTTGCCCTTGTCGACCAGCATGTAATACAGGCCGGCGCCGAGATTCCACACGATCAGGATCAGGAACCCGACGATGATCAGGGTCTTCAACGAGTCGCTCATGAGGCTTCGCTCCGATGACGCACGTCGGGTCGCGCGCGGCGCCGACGATTATCGCAGGCATTGAGGTTGCGGATGCGTTTGTGGCGTCACCCGCTGGTGTTGTGGCTGTTCGCGGCGGCGGTGTTCGCCTCGTTCGCGCGCCTAGGGTTCTGGCAGCTCGAACGCCGCGCCGAGAAGCAGCACATGCTGGAAACGGTCGACGGGGCGCTGCGGATGCGCGAGGCGCGCTCGCTGCGGGTCGCGGCCGATCCGGCGCAGCGCGCGGGCTACGACTGGGCGGCCGGCGACGGCCGATTCCCCGACCGGCCCGCGGTGCTGCTGGACAACCAGCAGCGCGAAGGCCGGGCCGGCGTACGCGTCTACCGGGTCTTCGTGCCGGCGGCGGGTGCGCCGCTGCTGGTCGAACTGGGCTGGCTGCCGCTGCCGGGCGATCGCACCCTGCCGACGATCGCGCTGCCCGATGTCGGCCGCGTCGAAGGCCTGCTGATGCCGCCGCCGTCGTCCGGGATCGCCGCACCGCAGATCGCGGTCCAGGCCGACGGCACCCTGCTCGCGACCGGGCTGAACATGCCGGCGCTGGCTACCCAGCTCGGGGTGCCGACCCTCGCGCCGCGCATCCTGCGCCTCGACCCGGACGCACCCGGCGGTTACGCCCGCGATCTGGACATCCTGCCCAACACGCTGCCGCCGGACCGGCATCTGGGCTACGCCGTGCAGTGGTTCGGGCTGGCCGCCGCCGTGCTCGTCACCACCCTGCTCCTCGCCTGGCGCGCACGTCGTGCCGGGCGCCGAACTTCGAGGATCCCGTCATGACGTCACCTGTGGACATCCCGCCCATGGACCCCGCGCGGCGCAACCGCAACCGGATCGCCCTGATCGCCCTGTTCGCGCTGTTTTTCGGCGCGTTCGCCCTCGCCGGCATCCTGCGCTTCACCGGCTGGCGTCCGGCCGGGCTGAAGAATCACGGCGAACTGCTGAATCCACCCGCCGATCTCCGCCAGGTGGTGCCGCGACTGGTCGACGGCGGGGCATACGCCTGGGATCCGGCGCAGCGCCGCTGGCGGATCGTGGTCGCGCCGCCGGCGAACTGCGACCAGCCCTGCGTGACCCTGTCGCAGCAGTTGGACGTGGTCTGGCAATTGTTCGGTCGCCATGCCCAGAAGGTCGATCTGCTGTGGGTCGGCACGCCTGCGGCCGGGGTCAAGCGCGGCCCGGAATTCCGCGAACTGCACGACGATGCGGCCCTGCGCACGGCCCTGCCGCGCTCCAGCGACCCCACCGGCGTCCCGGTCTATGTCGTCGACCCCAACGGCTTCGTCGTTCTGCGCTACGCTCCGGGTTTCGACCCGGCCCATCTCCGCCAGGACATGTCCCGGCTGCTCAAGCTGAAATAGGCCCCCTCGCGTCATGTCGAATGCTGTCGCCACGCCGGATACGCCGGCCCCCGCGCCGCGCGCGCCGCTGTACCGCCACTTCCACCGGATCGCCTGGCTGGCGGTGGCGCTGACCCTGTGCGTCATCGTCTTCGGCGGTTTCGTGCGTCTCTCCAACGCCGGCCTCAGTTGCCCGGACTGGCCGACCTGCTACGGCCGCGCCACCTGGCCGACCGTGCCCTCGGAGATCAAACATCCGACCGCCGAACAGGTCCGCCCGCTCGAAGTGCACAAGGCCTGGCGCGAGCAGGTCCATCGCCACGCCGCGGCCGTGCTCGGCACGCTGGTGCTGATCCTCGCCCTGCTCGCAGCGCGGCGCCGCCGCTTCGGCATCGCCCAGATCCTCGGCGCGTCGATGCTGGTCGCGGCCGGCATTCCGCTGTACATGTACGGGTATACCTACGAGGCGCTCGCGATCGCCGCGCTGGGCGAATTGATCCTGCTGTTCGCCGCGTTGCGATGGAACAACGACGATCTCTCGCGGATCGCCACGTTGACGCTGATGATCATCGTCTTCCAGGCGCTGCTCGGCAAATGGACCGTCACCTATCTGCTCAAACCGGTGGTGGTGATGGCCCATCTGATGGGCGGCATGACCACGTTCGCGCTGCTGACCTGGATGGCCTGGCGCGCGACCGACATGCCCGTGCGCATCGCCGGCGCATCGACCATGCGCTACTGGCTCATCGGCGCGCTGGTCGTGCTCGCCATCCAGATCGGGCTCGGCGGCTGGGTCAGCGCCAACTACGCTGCGCTCGCCTGCGGCAACGACTTCCCGACCTGCGTCGGCAAATGGCTGCCGCCGGCGGATTTCCGCGAAGGCTTCGTGCTGTGGCGCGGGATCGGCGTGGATTACGAGGGCGGTGTGCTCGACGGCGCGTCGCGGATCGCGATCCAGCTCGCGCATCGCGCGATGGCGGTCGTGGTCACGCTGTATCTGCTCGTGCTGGCGGTCAAGCTGATCCGCACGCCCGGCCTGTGGTTCACCGGCGTGGTGCTGGCGCTGTTGACCTGCGTCCAGGTCGGCCTCGGCATCGCCAATGTCGTCGCCGGCCTGCCGCTGTGGGTCGCCACCGCGCACAACGCCGGCGCCGCGCTGCTGCTGTTCGTGCTGGTCAGCCTGCTGGCGCGTCTGCGCGCTCCCACGGACTGAGATGTGATGGCCTTCCCGATGCGCGAATACTGGGCGCTGACCAAGCCGCGGGTGGTGGCCCTGATCGTGTTCACCGCCTTCGTCGGCATGTTCCTGGCGGTGCCGGGGCTGCCGCCGCTGCGCGAAAGCGTGTTCGGCTTCGTCGGGATCTGGCTGGCCGCCGCGAGCGCGGCCGCGATCAATCATCTGATCGACCAGCGCATCGACCGGGTGATGACCCGCACCGCCAATCGCCCGCTCGCCACCGGCGCGCTGCAGCCGGCGCAGGTGCTGGCGTTCGCGGTGTTCCTCGGTTGCCTGTCGATGACGCTGCTGATCGCCTTCGTCAACCCGCTGACCGCCGCGCTGACCTTCGCCTCGCTGATCGGCTACGCCGTCGTCTATACCGCCTGGCTCAAGCGCGCGACGCCGCAGAACATCGTCATCGGCGGCATCGCCGGCGCCGCGCCGCCGCTGCTGGGCTGGTCCGCCGTCACCGGCATGCAGAACGAGTGGGACTGGGCGCATGCGCTGCTGCTGGTGCTGATCATCTTCGTGTGGACGCCGCCGCATTTCTGGGCGCTGGCGATCTTCCGCCGTGAGGACTACGCGCGCGCGCTGGTGCCGATGCTGCCGGTCACGCACGGCGTCGAATACACCCGCTGGCAGATCCTGCTCTACACCGTGCTGCTGGTCGCGATCACGGTGATGCCGTGGGCGATCGGCATGAGCGGCCTGTTCTATCTCGGCGGCGCGCTGGTGCTGGGCGGCGTGTTCCTCTGGTACGCATGGAAGATGCTCGATCCGCCGGACGAATTCTTCGCCATGCGCACCTTCAACTACTCGGTCGTCTACCTGATGGCCCTGTTCGCCTTCCTGCTGATCGACCACTGGCTGCTGCCGTGGCTGACCCCGGCGCCGGCGATCGAATTCGCGCCGGTCGGCTGAGCCGCGGCGGCGCATCGACGCGGCTCCGACTCGACCGGACTCGACCCGGCGCAGTACCCTTGGGCGATCCGTCCCCGAGGGTCCGCTCATGCGCCTTCCGCTCCTGCTCTGTGGTTTCGTCCTGACCGTCGCCGCTGCAGTCCAAGCGCAGACGCCCGTACCGACCAGCAGCACCGACGCGACCGTCGTCACTGCCGCGCGCATGCTCGACGTGCGCAGCGGGCGCATGCTCCGCAATGCGCAACTGCTGATCGAGAACGGCCGCATCGTCCGCGTCGCGCACGGCTCCGCCGCTGCGATCGACGCGCCGGGCGCGCAGCGCCGCGATCTCGGCGACGTCACCCTGCTGCCGGGTCTGATCGACATGCATGTGCATATCGACAGCGACCCGACCTACAGCGGCTACAGCTACCTGCAGTTCAACGATCGCTTCTGGTCCGCGGTCTCGGTCGAACACGCGCGCAAAACGCTGATGGCCGGATTCACCACGATCCGCAATCTCGGTTCCGACGACTGGAACGATGTCGGCCTGCAGCAGGCGATCGACGAGGGGCGCGTCGTCGGTCCGCGCATCGTTGGCGCCGCCTACGCCTTCGGCGCCACCGGCGGCCACTGCGATTCGACCTACTTTCCGCCGTCGATGCAGGACCGCAACCCGTACAACGCCGACAACACCGAGGAGGCGCGCAAATCGGTGCGCGAAGTGCGCAAGTACGGCGCCCAGGTCATCAAGATCTGCGCCACCGGCGGCGTGTTCTCGCGCAACACCGAGCCCGGCCAGCAGCAGATGACCTACGAGGAAATGAAGGCCGTGGTGGACGAAGCGCGCATGTGGGGCCTGCGCGTCGCTGCGCACGCGCACGGCGCCGCCGGCATCCGCGACGCCATCCGCGCCGGCGTGACCACGATCGAACACGCCAGCCTGCTCGACGACGAAGGCATCCGCCTCGCGAAACAGCACGGCGCCTGGCTGTCGATGGACATCTACAACACCGACTACACCCAGTCCGAGGGCAAGAAGAACGGCGTGCTCGAAGACAACCTGCGCAAGGATCGCGAACTGGCCGACATCCAGCGCGAAAACTTCCGTCGCGCACATCAGGCCGGCGTGAAGATGGTCTACGGCACCGACGCCGGCATCTTCCCGCACGGCGACAACGCGAAACAATTCGCGGTGATGGTCCGCTACGGCATGACCCCGACCGAGGCGATCCAATCGGCGACGCTCAACGCCGCCGACGCCCTCGGCCGCGACGACATCGGCGCGCTCGAAACCGGTCGTCGCGCCGACCTGATTGCCGTGCCCGGCGACCCGACTCGCGATGTCACCGCACTCGAGCGCGTCGCGTTCGTGATGAAGGGCGGGGTGGTGGTGCGAAAAGACTGAACTCGTTCAGGTATGGGCCTGAGCGACCCAAGCAAAACAGATCTGTTCCAACGAAAGAACTCGAACCTGCTCGTCCTCGGCACGATGGAGCTTCAGCGAGAGACCTCACCCACCCGTCGCCAACCCCCGATACCGCAGATCCAGCGCCGCCACCCGCCGCTGCAGGTCCTCCAGCGTGCCGGTATTGACGACGACATCGTCGGCGATCGCGAGTCGCTGCTCGCGTGTCGCCTGCGCGGCGATCATGCGTTCCGCCAGGGCGGCATCGATGCCGTCGCGGGCGAGCAGGCGGGTGCGTTGTGTCTCGACGGGGACATCGACGACGAGGATGCGCTGCAGCCAGGGGTAGGCGGTGCGGCCGCCGACTTCGGTCAGCAGCGGGATCGCGGCGATGGCGTAGGGGCTTTGTGCCTGTGTGCAGATGCGGGCGAGGGTGTCGCGTACGCGCGGGTGGACGATGGCTTCGAGGCGTCTGCGCGCGTCGTCGTCGCCGAACACGCGGCGACGCATCGCGGCGCGGTCGAGGCTGCCGTGGGCGGCGAGCACGTCGGGGCCGAAGGCGGCGACGACTTCGGCGAGGCCGGAGCTGCCGGGTGCGACGGCGTCGCGTGCGGCGATGTCGGCGTCGGCGATCACGATGCCGAGCGCTTCGAAGGCGCGGCCGACCGCGGTCTTGCCCGAGGCGATGCCGCCGGTCAGGCCGATGCAGTACGCGGCCATGGCGGATTCGACGCGCGGATTGCGGCGCGCATCACTGCGGGAACAGGCCCATGTAGGCGGTGAGCATGTCTTCGCCCCAAACGAACACGATCCAGCCGGCGATCGCGAGGAACGGGCCGAAGGGGATGTAGGTATCGCTGCCGCGGCGGGTCATGCGCAGGAAGATCGTGCCGACGATCGCGCCGACCAGCGAGGACACCAGCAGGATCGGCAGCAGGGCCTGGTAACCGGCCCAGGCGCCGAGCGCGGCCAGCAGTTTGAAGTCGCCCGGCGCCATGCCGGTCTTGCCGCGGATCTGCTTGAACACCCAGTTCACGCTCCACAGCGAGAGATAACCGAGCACCGCACCCGCGATCGCGTGTTTGGCCGGTACGAAGAGGTTGTCGACGCTGGCGATCAGCCCCAGCCACAGCAGGACGAGTGTGAGCTGGTCAGGCAGCAGTTTCTCGCGCAGGTCGATGCCGGCGGCGGCGATCAGATAGCAGGTCAGCAGGGAGGCGCCGAATCCCTGCCAGCCGAAGCCGAAACGCCAGACGCAGGCCACCACCAGCAGCATGGTGAGCAGTTCGACCGCCGGGTACTGGATCGAGATCGGCGTTTTGCAGTTGCGACAGCGGCCGCGCAGGACCAGCCAGCTGAGGACCGGGATGTTCTCGTACCACGACAGCCGGTGCTGGCACTGCGGGCAGTGCGAGGGTTCGACCACGATCCCCGGCGGAGGCGGGTCGTAGAGTTCGGTCTGGCCCAGTTCCTCGCGCGCGTCGCGCTTCCACTCCCACTCCAGCCGTTTCGGCAGGCGCAGGATCACCACGTTGAGGAAGCTGCCGACGAGCAGGCCCAGCCCGGCCGCGATCGGATACCCGAGGGCCGGGTTCTGGTCGAGAAACGACATCGATGCGTGCGCTCCGCGATCAGCCGCCGACCGCTGCGGCCAGCTTGAAGATCGGCAGATACATGCCGACGACCATGCTGCCCACGAGCACGCCGATGATCACCATGATCAGCGGTTCGAGCAGGCTGGTCAGCGCGTCGACCGCGTTGTTGACTTCCTGCTCGTAGAATTCGGCGACCTTGAACAGCATGGTGTCCAGCGCGCCGGCCTCTTCGCCGATCGCCGACATCTGGATCACCATGTGCGGGAACAGGTTGACCTGTTTCATCGCCAGATTCACCGGGTAGCCCACCGAGACGTCGTCGCGGATGCGCCAGACGGCCTTCTCGTAGACCGCGTTGCCGGTGGCGCCGGCGACGCTCTCCAAGGCTTCCACCAGCGGCACGCCGGCCTTGAAGGTGGTCGCCAGCGTGCGCGAGAAACGGGCGATCGCCGAGTTGTGCATGATCTGGCCGATCACCGGCACCTTGAGGATCGCGCGGTCGAGGAAATGCTGGAATCCGGGCGATCGCTTGTAGGCGAAGATGAAACTGACCACGCTGCCGACCGTCACGCCCAGCATCAGCCACCAGTAGGAGACCAGGAATCTCGAGATGCCGACGATCATCTGGGTGAAGGCCGGCAGATCGGCGCCGAAGTTCTTGAACACATCCTCGAACTGCGGCACCACGTAGATCAGCATGATCGAGCTGACCAGGATCGCGACCACGATCACCATCGCCGGATAGAACAGGGCCTTCTTGATCTTGCCCTTGAGGGTCTCGATGTTTTCCTTGTAGGTCGCGATCGTGTCGAGCACGGTCTCGAGCACGCCCGCGGATTCGCCAGCGCGGACCAGGTTGCGGTACAGCTCGTCGAAGTACACCGGATGCTTGCTCATCGCCTCGTAGATCGAGGAGCCGCCTTCGATGTCGGTGCGCACGGCGTCGACCAGGTTCTTCATGCGCAGGTTCTTCTGGCCGTTGCCGATGATTTCCAGCGACTGCACCAGCGGCACGCCGGACTTCATCATCGTCGCGATCTGGCGGCTGAAGATGGCGATGTCCTTGGCGGTGATCTTCTTGCCCGCTGCGCCGAACATCGGCTTGGGCTTGGGCTTGACCACGGTCGGGGTGATGCCCTGGCGGCGCAGTTCGGCACGCAGCATGTTGCCGTTCTTGGCCTGCTGCTCGCCCTTCATCTTGATCCCGCGTTTGTCGGTGCCCTCCCAGACGTACATCGGCAGGGTCACGCCGGCGCGTTCGGTGGGGGCGGTTTTCGCGGCGGTACGGGTAGCGGCCATGGTGTTCAATCCTTGGTGACGCGGTTGATTTCGGCGAGGCTGGTGACACCGTTGCGGACTTTCATCAGCGCGGACTGACGCAGGTTGCGGATGCCGGAACGCTGCGCGGCTTCCGCGATCTGCATCGCGTTGCCGCCCTGGAGGACGATCGCCTGGATCTCCTCGGTCATCGGCATCACCTCGTAGATGCCGGTCCGGCCCTTGTAGCCGCCGGTGCATTCGGTGCAGCCGACGGCTTCGTACAGGGTGAAGCCGGCGCGGACTTCGTCGCTGGTGAAGCCCTCGGCGAGCAGGGCGTGCTCGGGCAGCACGGCTTCGCGCTTGCAGTTGCCGCAGAGACGGCGTGCGAGGCGCTGGGCGATCACAAGGCTCACCGACGAGGTGATGTTGAACGGCGCGATGCCCATGTTCATCAGACGTGCGATGGTCTGCGGCGCGTCGTTGGTGTGCAGGGTCGACAGCACCATGTGGCCGGTCTGCGCGGCCTTGATCGCGATCTCGGCGGTCTCCAGGTCGCGGATTTCGCCGACCATGATCACGTCCGGGTCCTGACGCAGGAAGCTGCGCAGCGCGGCGGCGAAGGTCATGCCGCGCTTGGCGTTCTGCTGCACCTGGTTGATGCCGGGCAGACGGATTTCGACCGGGTCCTCCACCGTGGAGACGTTGCGC
>JBIJBH010000139.1:0-8146 GCA_044345315.1 Lysobacteraceae bacterium | reverse complement strand
GGCAACTGCTGATGGATGTCGTGGGACGGGAGGAGGACGGCATCGCATGGCTTCAGCACGCCATCAAGATCAACCCGACAGACGACTATCCTCTGGCGATGCTGGCGGCGATCTATGCCGATCGAAAGGAGCCTGAACGGGCTCTCGAATATGCCGAACAGGCGATGGCGATCAATCCGAGCCGAAGGTTCGCAGGCGAATCCTTCAATGAGCTCCGTGAAGAAATGCTGGCATTGATCGAGCTACGCAAAAACGGGAACGTCATCAAGAACAAATAAAAAGCATGACGGAGGGCCGCAAACCGGGCAATCGGTCCGGCTTGGCGTACGACCGCCATCAAGATCCGCGACGGATGCGCTACCGAGCGTCACGTCCCGACCGCATCACGCCCCCCGGACCACGATCGCCCGGGGGGCGAGATTTCATCGCGTCGAGAGACATGCGCTGGCCGGGCTATGTGTGCTGCCCAGCACGCTGGATGGAGCAAACGCAGCGCAACTCCACCAAGGCCTGAAGCTTCCGATGATCGGAAATGACGCAGAAACCGGCTTTCTTCGGCGCTCAACACTCCTGATGTCTCACGATGGTGGAGTTGCGCGGCGCCGACTCCACCCTGCCCGGATCGTGGGCGTGCATGCGTTCGCGCTGCTGCGACGATGCTGCCGGAAGGCATCGGGCGCGATCGTGTCTGGCGTCTGGCCCTCGCGTTTGCGAGGATGACATTGTGTTGATATGGCCATCTATCTGCACAGGATTTGCAGGATGAACAGCATGGTCTGCGCGATGCCTGCGGGTTCCGGATTGACCGGTCGGGATGGGTGTGTCAGCCTCCGCGGCGTGCCTCTGTCTTGGGGTTTCGGGGTCGCAGCAGGGACAAGGGCATTCGCAGGACGCAATTCCGGCGCCATGCGTTGTCGGGACCAGCGACGCATCTCTGCGTCCGGTCGATTCCGGGCGCTTCGGCGCCGGCCCGCCTGCATGCCGGGCCGGTATGCCACTTTCGCAAGGAGAAGCGCATGAGCGATTTCAGCATTCATCCGCGTATCGGTGTCGCGCGCGTCGGCAACAGTCCCACGTCGTTCTACCTCGGCCCGGAACGCACCGGTGGCCTGCCGGTGGAGTGCGGCGCCGACGGCAGCGAGCGGCGGGACGCAGGGCGACCGGTCCATGTGCGCGAATTCCGCGATGCCGCCGGCGCGCTGCGTCGGCAGGCCGCGCGCTTCAAGATTTTCCAGCGTCAGAGCGACGGCAGCGAGCGCGAGGTCGTGTTGGGCCAGGCGGGCATCCGATCGATTCGCTGGACGGCGCACCTGGCCAACAAGAAGCCCATCTGGTTCACATTCTCCGAATTGACCGGTGATCTCGAATTCGGCGAATGGAACAGCTACGAGAATCAGCATGTGCCCCTCAACAACCCCGACGTCACCGATCCGGCGCAGCGCAGGGCGCTGATGATCGACCCCGGCCCGCGCAGCGTGAGCGCGCCCGGGGAACGTGTGGCGTTCTCGCGTTACAACCGACCGGCCGACTATGCGGGCTTTTCGTTTCCGCCTACCGGTCTGAGTCCGCCGATCGACAGTCTGGGCGATCTGCTGATGGACCCGGAGGGACGTCTGCTCGTGCTCGGCGGCCATGGTCACTCGGCGGGCACCACCTCGCTCACCAATTTCCGCGGCGCCAGCGACTGGTGGGACGACATTTCCGATGGCTATGTGCTCGCGACGCTCGAATTCGACGACGGCAGCCGCCAGGATCTGGAACCGGCGTGGGTCATCGTGGGCAGCCCGAAATACGCGCCGGAGCTGGTCAACATCGTCACGCTCGACGACACCGTATTCGACATCGGACTGCGCTTTCTGGACTATGCGCCAGACATCTACGATGCTGCGCGCTGGCCCGCTGCGGGGTCGGGCTACGACCCCTGCGCCGGATTCAATCCCGATTACCGTCCGAGCTACGAGCGCGACATCGCGCCGATCCTGCGCCGGCCGGAAGCCTATCGCTGGGTGGCCCAGGTGCCCTCGATGATCGACTTCTGCCGACCCAATTTCGACCCGCGCGACGGCAGCGAAAGCAATCGCGCGAATCGCGAGCGCTATTTCGGTTTTTTCCGGGTACCGGTACCGCCGCAGCACTACGCGCACATCGATATCGACAACGGTCCGAACCGCCTGCTCAGCGCCGAGGGCGTGCCGCTGATGCCGCTGAACTCCGGCGACAACTCGGTCAGCAATGTGCTGATCTACAAGTTCCTGACCCTGACGCCGACGCAGTACTTCTTCTTGCGGCAATGGGCGCACGGCTGTTTCGAGCCGGGCACGGCTGCGCCGGACAATCGGGGGGGCGTGATCGAACTGGATCGCGAGGTGCTGGGCAACCTGGTGGGCGGTCCGTTCTCGCCCGGCATCGAAACCACCTGGATCGTGCGCAATCCGAAGCTCTACACGCGTCCCTACAATGTCGCCATCGCCCACTGGGCAGGCAGCAACCGCGCGCTCGAGGAGCATTACGCCGCAAATGGCCTGTCGCTCGTCGGCGACCCGCAGAACGGCGACGGCACCGAACCGGGCGATCTCACCAAGCGCATGGCCATCCCGTGGCAGGCGGACTTCTTCGATTGCACCACGCAGACGCCCAATGCCTTCAATCCGAGCATCAACAAGAGCACGTCCGACGACGACGTGCAGGTGCCGCCAAGCTTCTACGTCTACTGGTGGCCGCCGCAGAGCCCGATGCATGTCCTCGCCGGCAGCCTGAACGCGGGCGAACAGGTGCTGGACGGCTACATCAGCGCGCAGCCGGGCATGTTGACCGGCTCCAACGGTATCAACATCAATGTGCAGTCCCAGAACGGTTTCGCGATCACCGCCGCCGGCCAGCCGGTCACTTACGCGCGGGGCATCAACAGCTTCGGTCAGATGGTCGCGTCCTGGGCCGACCTGGGCTTCATCCTCAACGCCGGGCCGGCCGACTATCCCTTCTTCACCGAGCAGCAGCGCAATACGATCTTCCTGGCGCAGGGTGCCGGCATGGGCAGCAAGTGACATCGGCCAAGTCCGAGGCGCTCGCGGTCGATGTGCTGGTGGTCGGCGGCGGGCCTGCGGGGCTCGCGACCGCGATCGCGTTGCGCACGCATGGCGGGCTCGAGGTCGCGGTGCTCGACCGCTGCGGCGCAGCCGCAAGCGTCGGCGAGACGCTCGCGCCCGGCACGCGGGGCCTGCTGGAGGCGCTGGGCGTGTGGAGCGACTTCGAAGCGCAAGGCCACTTGCCCGCCTACGGCACGTCCGCCGCCTGGGGACAGCCCGAGCCGGCGAAGCGCGACTTCGTGATGATGCCGTTCGGCTGCGGATGGCATCTGGATCGGGCGCGGTTCGACGCACTCCTGGCGCGCCGTGCAGAGACGCTGGGCGTCGTGCGGCTGCAGGCGGGGCTGCGCGGCATCGCACGATCGGCGGATGGGTGGCGCGTGCACGACACGGGCATGCCGGCCCGCACGCACACCGCGCGCTTCGTGGTCGACGCCAGCGGACGCTCGTCATGTCTGGCGCGAAGAGTGGGCGCACGCCTGCACTTCCTCGATCGACAAGTCGCCGCACTGGGCGAGTTCGCCCTGCCCGATGACGCCGCGGTGGACCAACTGACGCTGGTCGAGGCGTTCGAGGGTGGCTGGAGTTATTCCGTGCGGATTCCCGGCGATCGGCTGATGGTGGCCATACTGGGCGACGGTGATGCCGCGCGCACCGCAGGACTGTTCACCGATGCGGGCTGGGCGACGAGCCTGGAGGCGCTGCCGTATACCCGCCGGCGTCTGTCCGGCAGCCGCCGCCGTGGTGCGCTGCGGCGCGTGGCCGCGCACTCCGCGCGCCTCGACCGGTGCATGGGCGACGGATGGTTGGCGGTCGGCGATGCCGCGGCCAGCCATGACCCGCTGAGCGGCAGCGGCATCCCGCGCGCACTCGACGGCGGACTGCGTGCCGCACGCGCGATCCGGCGAAGCCTGCTGGCGGACGATCGCGCTGCGCTCGACGAATACGCGCACAACCATGCGACCGATTACGCGCGCTACATGCACACACATGCGCAGTACTACGCGATCGAACAACGCTGGCCGACACAGCCCTTCTGGCGAAGGCGCCAGCGGCGCATCGAACTGCATCCTCTGCAGCGCCTCCAGCATGTGAAAGACCACCGTTTGCCCGTGCCGCCGGCTTTTCTGCTCGACCTCGACCTTCACGCCTTGCTGGTGTCCGCGTCCCGTCCACGGCCCGCGCATGAACTGGTCGCCGAAGTCGCCAGGGATCCCGCAGACAATCTGCAGATCGTGCTCGGGCTGCAGTGGCTGCTGGAAATCGGCGCCCTGCGCGTCGTGGACCAGGACTGACGCGGTCCTTGCGCGTCTCCACATCGCGGGCGCGTCATCCGACGGCATCCGCTGATCGCGGGGAGGCCATCTCGCTTGGTATTCGAGTTCATGTTCGGCTCGAACGGGCAGACCACGCACTGGCCGCGCATGCAGGTCAACACACTGCGCACGCAAACCGGGGTCGGAGTCGACTTTCCGATACCTCGGGCTTCGCCTTCGCGAGGATGACATCCTTCCGCGATGATCGCCTCAAGGAACGACGATCTGCGCATCGCGGAGCGGACGATGCCGAAAACAGGAAAGGCAGCCGAAGCCGCCTTTCCGGAGGGATCGATGGGTTTTAAGCGCGCGGCGCGAGTCTGCGCCCTCGCGCGCGGGCTCAGGGTTTCTTCGCTTCGCGCGGGCCGGCGTTCTTCACCCACCTGTCGAACCAGTCCAGCAGTTCCGCGGCGAAGTGCTCGTTGCTCTCCTTCGCGGTGTACCAGTGCGGTTCGAACGGCAGCATGACCAGCCGCGCAGTGCCGCCGTTGCCGCGGATGGCCTGAAAGAGTTTGGGCGACTGCACGGGTTCGGTACCCGGATTGGCGTCGTCCTCGCCGTGCACGATCAGCAGCGGTTCGTCGACCTTGTCGGCGTGGAAATAGGTCGAGGATTCTTCGTACACGCGCTTGGCGTTCCACAGCGAACGACGTTCGTTCTGGAAGCCGAACGGGGTCAGGCTCTTGTTGTAGCCGCCGCTGCTGGCGACGCCGGCGCGGAACAGGTCGGAGTGGGCCAGCAGGTTCGCGGCCATCAGCGCGCCGTGGCTGTGTCCGGTGACGCCGATGCGGTCGCGATCGACCACGCCCATCTCGACCGCCTTGTCGACCGCTGCCTGCGCGTTGTCGACCAATTGCTGCAGATAGGTGTCGTAGGCCGTGCGCGGGTCGCCGACGATCGGGAAGGACGCGTTGTCGATGATCGCGTAGCCGGCGAGCAGCAACAGACGATATTCCGGGAAGCGGGTGAAGGTCTGCTGCGAGCCTGCGACCTGCCCCGCCTTGGTCGGATCGGCGAAATCGGCGGGATAGGCGTAGAGCACGGCCGGCACCCGCGTTCCGGGCTTGTAGCCGACCGGCAGATAGAGCGTGAAGGACAGATCGACGCCGTCCTTGCGCTTGTAGGTGACCAACTGGCGCTGAATGCTGCGCACTTCAGGGGTGGGATCGACGTATCGGGTGACCTGTTGCGACGCGGAGGCGATGACCGCCTCGCCCTCCGCCGCGTCGTCGACCGCTGCGCCCAGGGTGCGGACGAAGAAATTGGGCGGGTCCTTGGGGGTTTCGCGCAGGGTGAACAGGCGCCTGCCGTCGTCGGACACCGTAGCCACGCGCTCGAAGGCGTCCGGGGCGCTGCGGAACAGGCGCTGGGTGGTCCCGCGCGTCAGGTCGTGACGATCCAGGAACGGACGATCGCCCTGCGGGGTCGCGCCGGCACCGCGCAGGAAAATCGCATCGCCATCGCGGCGCACTACCATGCCGCCGTTGGGCAACCACTTGAACAGCGGTGTGCCGGGATTGCGGTAACGCTCGTCCATCGAATAGTCCCACACCGCGCGCGGCGCCGTCGCCGGTGCGGCCAGATCCATCACCGCGATCCGGATCCAGCGCTTGTTGGCGTCGAATTCGGTGAGCAGCGCCTGGGTCGAATTCTCCAGCGGCATCAGGCCGGCGTAGCGCTGCACGGTGCGGGCGATTTCCTCGGGTTTGCCGTCGAACGGGGCGCGCAGGCGCATCAGCCTGTCGCGATGCGGCACCTCGACCTTCCAGTCGCCCTTGTCCTGGGCTTCGGGCCAGATCAGCGTCGCCGGTTCGCTGCCGATCCAGACGAAGTCGCGCGGGCCCTCCGACACGCCGCGCACGGGCACGCGATCGGCCGTCGGCAGTCTGGCGATGTTGGTCGCGCGGCCGCTGTCGATGTTCAGCACATCCACGCTGCGCGCGAAGCGCTGGTAGGTGGTGACGTACGAATACGGACGCTGCAGCGTTTCCACCAGCGCATGCGCGCCGTCGGGCGCCACGTCGACGCCGGCGATCGGGCCGGCCTTGCCGACCGCGGTGGTCTTGCCGGACGGCAGATCCACGCGCACCAGTTGCGCGGCGACGTAATGATCGAAGAGGGCTTCCTCGTGCGGATTGCCAAGCGTGTCGCGCGCCTCGTAGGTGCTGCTCTCGCCCTTGCCGGCGATCGCCTCGCTGACCTTGGGACCGGCGAGCGCGGCGGACTGTTCCGGTGCGGGGCCGAGATCGGCGGGAATGGCCTTCACCAGCAGCCGGGCGCTGCCGCCGGCCCACTGCAGGCTGTCGCCGAGAATCGTGTTGAGGCGGACGCCCCTGATCTGGCGGACCTTGCCGGAATCGACATCGCCGACCCACAACTGCACGTGATCGTCGACGGTGGTGTCGAAGGCGAAGCGCCTGCCGTCCGGCGACCACGCGGGACCGCCGACACAGCCCTTCGCCGGCAGCGCGACCTTGCGCTCGCGGCGGGTTTCGATATCCACCAGACGATAGCCGGAGACGCAGGTGCGGATGCCGTAACCGCTGGCGACATCGTGACGCGCATGGGTCCGGGGCTCGATGCGCACGCCGGCGAGTTTGAGATAGGGCTCGGCGACGCGCTCGATGCCCGGATAAGGCTCGACATCGATCAGCATCAATGTGCGTCCGGTCGGATCGAGCTGCATGCCCGGCGGCGGCGGCGCCCGCATCACCCGCAACAGCGGCTCCGGCGGCGTCCTGTAGCCGCTCTCCTGGGCCACGACCTGCGCGCTCAGCAGCAAGCTGGCGCATACCCACACCCATGACATGCGCATCGCGCGCTCCCCGGCTGACTGGAGCTTCAGCCTAACTCCCGCGCCCCCGGGCGACCCATGCCGGAGGTCATCCGCCTGCGTCGGAGCGTGATTCCAAACGAAAAGGGCAGCCCGGAGACTGCCCCTGGTTCGCCTGCGTCGGCCCGATGCGCTCAGAGCAGATGAGCGACGCCGGCGCGTTCTTCTTCGAGTTCGGCGAGGGTCTTGTCCATGCGCTCGCGGCTGAAGGCGTCGATCTCGAGACCTTCGACGCGGGTGTATTCGCCGTTGGCGCAGGTGACGGGCACGCCGTACATCACGCTCTCCGGAATGCCGTAGCTGCCGTCGGACGGCACGCCCATCGTCACCCACTCGCCGTTGGTGCCCAGCGCCCAGTCGCGCATGTGGTCGATGGCGGCGTTGGCGGCGGAGGCGGCGGAGGACAGGCCGCGGGCTTCGATGATCGCGGCGCCGCGCTTGCCGACCACCGGGATGAAGGTGTTGGCGTTCCAGTCGGCGTCGGCGATCTTGTCCTTCAGCGACACGCCGCCGGCGGTGGCGAAACGGTAGTCGGGATACATGGTCGGGCTGTGATTGCCCCACACGATCAGGTTGCGGATGTCGGCGACGGCGACGCCGGCCTTGTTCGCGAGCTGCGACAGGGCGCGGTTGTGATCGAGGCGCAGCATCGCGGTGAAGTTCTTCGCCGGCAGATCCGGGGCGGACTTCATCGCGATGTAGGCGTTGGTGTTCGCCGGATTGCCGACCACCAGCACCTTGACGTTGCGCGAGGCGACGGCGTTCAGGGCCTTGCCCTGCACGGTGAAGATCTCGGCGTTCTTCAGCAGCAGGTCCTTGCGCTCCATGCCCGGGCCGCGCGGCATCGCGCCGACCAGCAGGGCGTAGTCGGCGTCCTTGAACGCGACGTTCGGATCGTCGGTGCCGACCAT
>JBIJBH010000120.1:0-8758 GCA_044345315.1 Lysobacteraceae bacterium | reverse complement strand
CCAAGCTCGGCGCGCGCTGGACCCTGGGCGACGGGATCGAAACCTTCGCCAATCTCAGCCGCAGCTTCGAGCCGCCGAGCTTCGGCGAACTCGTCGGCGGCCCCGGCGTCACCCAGGTCGATCCGCAGAAGGCGACCAGCGCCGAGCTCGGCCTGCGCGTAAACCGCGACAGACTCTCGATCGACGCCGCGCTGTACCGGGCACGGATCGACGGCGAACTGCTGTCGCTGACCGACGGCACGGGCAATCCGCTGGGCACGGTCAACGCCGACCGCACCCTGCATCAGGGCCTCGAATTCGGCCTGGGCTGGACCTTCGCGGACGACTTCACGCTGTCGGCGAACTATCTGTGGAACGATTTCCGCTTCGACGACGACGCCGTCTTCGGCGACAACCGCCTCGCCGGCGTGCCTGCGCATCAGCTGCGTCTGCAGCTGCGCTGGTCGATGGGCGAACGCTTCTTCATCGCGCCGAATCTGGAATGGTCGCCGGACGAGGCTTGGATCGATCACGCCAACACGCTGTCCGCGCCGGGCTACACCCTCGTCGGGCTGAAACTGGGCGGCAACATCGGCGCGCGCTGGTCGTGGTTCCTCGACGGCCGCAACCTCACCGATCGCCGCTGGGTCGCCAGCACCGGCGTCGTCGCCAACGCGCGCGGGCTGGACGGTCGCTACCTGCTGCCGGGCGACGGCCGCGCCGTGTACGCCGGGCTGCAGTGGAGGCTGCCGTGAACGCCGCCGCCGACACAGCGATCGATCGCACACCACAGTACCGACGCTTCTGGCGCTGGCATTTCTACGCCGCGTTTCTGGTGATCCCGTTCGTGCTCTGGCAGGGCACGACCGGCGTGCTCTATCTGTGGCATGGCCAGATCGCCGATGCGCTGTGGCCGCAACTGCGCTTCGTCGAGCCGGGCGGCGCGCGCGCGGATCTGGATGCGATGCTGCGGGCCGCGGCCGGCGACGCGCAGCGCCTGCCGAAGTCGATCTCGATCCCGGACGATCCCGCGCGCAGCGTGATGTTCGTATTCGAGGACGCGAATGGGCTGTCGTCGCCGCGTTTCGTCGACCCCTATCGCGGCGCGCTGCTGGGCGAGGTGCCGTCGTCGACCTGGCTGCCCGGCCTCACCCGCAGCCTGCACGGCGGCTGGCCGCTGGGCAAGGCCGGTTCGTGGCTGCTGGAACTCGCTGCGTGCTGGATGATCGTGATGGTGCTGACCGGCGTGTATCTGTGGTGGCCGCGTCATGCGCAGGGCTTCGCCGGCGCGCTGTATCCGCGACTGCGCGCGGGGCCGCGGGTGCTGTGGCGCGATCTGCACGCGGTCGTCGGCGTGTGGTGGGCCGCGGGGTTCCTCGCCTTCCTGCTGACCGCGCTGCCGTGGACCGACGCCTGGGGCAACCACGTGCTGCGTCCGATCCAGCGCGCACTCGGCCAGACCGCGCCGGCCGCGCTGGGATTCGGCCATGGCGCCCACGGCCATCACGGCGCGCACGCGGCGACGCAGCCCGCGCTGCAGGCCGCGCTGGACACCGCGCGGACGGAAGGCCTGCGCGGCGATCTGGAACTGCGCATCGGCCGCGGCGCGGGCCCCGTCACCGTCACCGAAAAAGCCGGCTGGACCGCGCACGAGCGTGTGCTGAGTCTCGCCCGTGAGGACGGCCGCATCCTCGATCGCGCCGACTGGAGCGACTACCGATGGCTGCCGCGCGTCATCGCCACCGGTGTCGATCTGCACGAAGGCACCCTGTTCGGCACCGCCAACCGAATCTTCAACACATTGATGGTGGCCGCCCTGTTCTGGCTGATCGCGACCGGACTGATCGGCTGGTATCGCCGACGCCCCGGACGCGGCCTTGCCGCCCCGCCGCGCCTGCCCCGCCCCTGGTCCCGCGGCCTGCAGGCGACCGTCGCCGGCCTGTGCCTCGCGCTTCCGCTGTTTGGCGCCAGCGTCCTCGCGGTGTGGGCCGCCGACAGCCTCGCCCAGCGACTGCGCGGCGCCCAGTGAGCCACGCGCATCGCCGAATACATCCCGCATAGGGTGCGCATCGGGGCACCGATACACGCCGCATCGCTGCCCTGCATCGCCCCCTTTGAGAGGGGGCCGACGCCGCGCAGCGGCGGCGGGAGGATTCGCTGTTCGCACGACGCATCCAGAAGACGCAGGCACGGCCATCGCCAAATACACCGCCGCTGTTGTGGGAGGCCCGGGAGGGCCGACACAGCCCCTGCAATGCCGCCGGAGAGATGCGCAGGCTGGGCGCTCCGCACCCGGCTTTGCCTCGTCATGACGGAAGCTGGGTGCAAAGCACCCAACCTACGGGGTCGACTTGTTCGATAACCGGATCGATAACGGAGTGGATAACGGGATCAGCTTCAATTCGGAAGTGAGCCTGACTCCGTTACCCCCATTGATGCAAGTTAGAGGCCCTCGACACTCATGCCATGCTCGGCCAGCCAGGCCTTGCGATGCGCATAGTCCGGCATGACGCGCTCTACGCGCAGCCAGAATGCAGCGGTGTGATGTGGCTCGTGGAGGTGTGCGATCTCATGCACCACCACATATTCGGCGATGCGGGCCGGCAACAGAATCGTTTTCCAGTGGAAATACAGCCAGTCGCCCTTGCCGCAAGAACCCCAGCGGTAACCGAGATCCTGCACACGCACTCCCGCAGGCGCGACTTCCATCCGCGCCCGATGCTCCTCGACGCGGCCGGACAACCAAACCCTGGCGCGCTCGCCATACCAACGGACGAAGTGTTCTCTCGCATTCGGCAACGCATCCCTGCGCAGACAGAAGCGGCCGGCCGCAAGTTTCAGCGGCGCGTCCTGTTCATCGACCAGTTTCAGCCGATAGCTTCGTCCAAGATAGAGGAACCCCTCCCCACCCACGAACTGCTTGCGCGGTACCTGTCGCTGCAGTCGGTCCTTTTCGGCCAGCTTGGTGTAGATCCAGAAGCGCTTTTCCCTCACGAACGCCTGCAGCAACTCGTGATCCGTACCGGGCGGCACCGACAACACCAAGTCGCCGTCGCGTTCGACGGTGATCTGCATCGTCTTGCGGCGCAGACTGTGGCGCACGATAAAGTGCAGATCGTCCACCTGCATCGTGGTTTGCTGAGGCGGTGTGGGCTGAACCGGCACGAGCATCGGCTCAGACCTGCACGAGCTTGTCGTGGTTGGCGCGGGCCTGCTCCATCAGCTTGTCGACCAGCACGCCCGCCGTCTCGGCGTCCACCAGCGGCGGGCGAAGACGCATCAGGTGATCGAACAGCAGGCCATTGAGTTCGTCCTGGGCAGCACGCTTGTACGGGCTCCAGATGTTGCGGTTGCTCTGCAACTCCTGCACCAGCAACGCCACCACGTCGACGGTGACATCCTTCAACCGCAGCAGGTCGGCAGGCGCCGGCATCTGCCCGGCACAGACCACGTCCAGCACGGTCCGCAGGAAGGGCGCGCAGTGCTCGGGCAGTCCATCGGGGGCATCTTCGGCGCCGGCCTCTCCGCTGCGAAGTTCTTCGATCAGCTTCTGCAACTGGGCGATGACCTCGTTCCACCGCTCGCCCAGCATCTTCAGGATGTCGTTCAAGCGTTCGGACAGCTTCCGGTAGAGCACCGGGTCTTCGTCCATGTGCTTGCGGATGTGCGAGCGGATCGCATGTTCCATCTCCGACGCTTTCGCGCGGTCATTCACCGCCCGGGCCAGATGCTTGTCGAATTCGGCGTCGCTCATCTGGATCGGCGGGATCTTGGGATCGATGCCCAGCGAAATGACGTGGTCGTCGATCAGCTTGCGGACCTTGGCGCCGACGTCCTTGCCCAGCTCCAGCATATCCTTGTATCGACTGCGTGCCCGGGCATGGATATAGGCCAGACGCTTGGCGTCCGCCGAATAAGGCAAGCCCTCCGGGCGCGGCAGCACCGTGTCGAGCGACGCGAGGAACGCCTTCAGCTTGACCGCGAACTCCGCGCGCAGTTTCTCGCTGCCGAGGGCGACGACGCAGGCCTCGGTGTCTTCCAGCGATTCGACGCCACGCCGGCGGAACAGGTCCACCACGCGCAAATGCCGGTCGCGCAGCACCGGTATCTCATCCTTCAGACTGGCGAGGGCGCCTTCCACGTCCTCGTCAGCGTACGCGGCCAGCGCTTCCTTCAGATGCTGCGCCACGCCGTAGTAGTCGACGACGATGCCGCAGCGCTTGCCGTGACCGGTGCGGTTGACGCGGGCGATCGCCTGCAACAGCTCCGCTTCGCGGATCGGGCGATCCAGATACATCACGCCTTCGATAGGCGCGTCGAAGCCGGTCAGCAGCATCGACTTGACGACGAGGAAGGCCAACGGATCGGTCTTGGCCGGGTCCGCATGGAACAGGGGCTTCTTGAAGCGCTTGATCAGCGCATCGTGCTTCGCGCCATCGGTCCAGCCCTTCCAGGCGGGGTCGTCGTTGTTGCTGCCCGAAATGATCGGCGCGAATTCCAGCCGCGCCAGCACATCGCGATAACGCCAGGCCTGCACCATCGCCTGCACCCTGGGCGAGCGCTGACACAGCGCTTCGTCGTCCATCGCCTTGTCCTGCGCGCTCAGCGCATCGGCGGCGGCGAGCAATTCATTGCGTGCCACCCGCAGCGCGTCGAAATAGCGGATCGCGGCCAGACGGCTGTAGGCCACCACCTGCGCCTTGAAGCCATTGGGCAGGATGTAGGTGACGTAGTGGCGGACGATATCGCGCGCCTTGTCCGCGATCAGCGCAGGGGCGTCGAAGATGTGGCCCTTGGTGGCGTATTTCTGCTTGATCGCCTCCAGCTCCTCGGGCGTACGCTCGCGGAACAGGTCCTCGAACAGTTCGTCGAGGCTGGCGCCATCCTTGATCGCACCGTTGGCGGTGCGCCCTTCGTAGAGCACCGGCACGGTCGCGCCGTCGGCCTCGGCTTCCTTGATGGTGTAGCGGTCGATGAACTCGCCGAATATTTCGTGGGTGCGCTTCTTCTCGCCCATGATGATCGGCGTACCGGTGAAACCGATGCGCGCGCAGTTGGGCAAGCCGGCCAGCAGATTGGCGTGCAGGTCGCCGGCCTGCGTGCGATGCGCTTCATCCACCAGCACGAGGATGCTCTCGTCCTCGTTGAGCACTTCGAACGCGTCGCCCACTTTGTAGCTGGCCTTCGGCTCCTGCACTTTCGGCAGGTCGTCCGCCGTCAGCGGCGCATCGCCCGCCGTGTCGGCATCGCGATATTTCTGGATGGTGGCGAAGATCAGTCCCGGCCCCTTGCGGCGTGCCAGTGCCTTCACGCCTGCGGTACTGTCCGCGACATCGACCATCTCGCCGGTCAGCGTGGCAGTGGTCGACAACTGGGTCTGCAGGTCCTTGCGATCGGTCACCACGATCACCTTGAAGCGCCGCAGCTGCGCGTCCGCGCGCATCTTGCGTACCAGGAACACCATCGTCAGGCTTTTGCCGGAGCCCTGGGTGTGCCAGATGATGCCGCCGCGCTCGTCGAAATCGCCATGCTGCAGGCGCGTCCTGCCGGTCTTGAGCCGTGCGATGGCGCGGTTCACGGCGCGATACTGCTGGTAGCGGCAGACCGATTTGATGGTCTGGCCGCCCGCCTGCATGAACAGCAGAAAATGTCGGACCACGTCCAGCAGATGCGCCGGCGCGAGCAATCCGGCGATCAACCGCTCCTGCTCGGACAGGCCCGGCTTGCCCAGCGCATGGGCCACTTCGATCTCGCTGCCCGCGCCGTCGGGGCCGACCACCGTCTTCCACTGCGCGTAATGCTCGAACGCCGCGCCCACGCAGCCCACCCGCGCATGGTCGAAGCTGGTGGCGACCAGCAGCTGGTTGGTCGCGAACAGGGCCTCGCAGCCTTCGTTGTCGTCGATCTCCAGCGCGGCCTTGCGCTGGTTGCTGTAGCGGCGCAGCTGGTCCACGGCCTCGGCCAGCGGTTCGGGGATGGACGGGCTCTTGCACTCCACCACCACCAGCGGGATGCCGTTCACCAGCAGCACCAGGTCGGGCACGATGAAGGCCTTGCCGCTGTTGTAGCCGGGCGGGCAATCGACGCGGTACTGGCTGACCACCGTGAAGCGGTTGTTCGCCGGCGTGTCCCAGTCGATGTAGCGGATCGTCTGGCCGCGGCCGCCGTCCCAGCCGGGCAGGCCCTCGACCGTCAGGCCCTTGATCAGCAGTTCGGTGGCCTTCTGGTTGGCCTCCATCAGTTTGTGGGTGCCGAGGCGGGTGATGGCGGCCACGGCTTCCGACAGGCGCGCATCGTCCAACCAGGGCGCACCGTCGGCGCCGGGGTTCAGCGCGCGCAGTTGTTCGCGCAGCAGCCCTTCCTGGATGACCTCGGCAAAACGGCTGCGACCGGTCGCTGCGGGGTCGTCCAGGCTGCCGACGATGTGCGTCCAACCCAGTGCCTGCAATTGGGCGACGAACGGCTTTTCGACATCATCGAGTTCCCAGCCCATCAATCCTCCCCGGTGTCGATTTCGTCGGGCATCGCGCCCAACTCCCGCTCGAGCTGCTCGATGCTCGGCAAGCCTGATTGCAGTTCTGCAGGCAGCGATTCCAGGAGTTTGTACTCGGCGATGCCCATGGGCTGGGCTTTGTCGCCAAGGGCATATTCGGCCACCACCTTGTTTTTGCTTTTGCACAGCAGCAGGCCGATGGTCGGGCCGTCGTGTGCGCTTTTCACCTGCCGGTCCACCGCCGTGAGGTAGAAGCCCAACTGCCCCAGATGCTCCGGCTTGAACTTCCCGCCCTTGAGCTCGATCACCACATAGCAGCGCAGCTTGAGGTGGTAGAACAGCAGATCGATGAAAAACTCGTCGCCGCCCACATCCAGCAGCACCTGTCGGCCGACGAAGGCGAACCCTGCGCCCAGCTCCAGCAGGAACTGCGTCACGTGCTTGACCAGCGCTCCCTCCACAGCCCGTTCCTGGGCATCATCATGCAAGCCCAGAAAATCGAAGCGGTAGGGGTCTTTCAGCGATTCGCGCGCCAGATCCGACAAGGGCGCAGGCAGGCGCTCGGCAAAGTTGGTGACCGCACTGCCGAGACGGGCCCGGGCCTGGGTCTCGATCTGCATCACCAGGATATTGCGCGACCAGTTGTGCGCGATGGCCTGGGCGGCATACCAGCGCCGCGCCTCGGCGTCGTCCAACTTGTCCAGCAGCGCGATCTGGTGGTACCAGGGCAATTGTGCAAGCACCGCTTGCACAAAGTCGGCATCGGGCCAGGCCTGGGCGAAACTGCGCATGTACTTCAGGTTGCGCGGTGAAAAACCCTTCATGTCCGGGAAGGCGATGCGCAGGTCGTGCGCCAGCCGGTCGATGACCTTGGCGCCCCAGCCCTCGCGGCTCTGCCGCTCCAGAATGTCGCGGCCGATCTGCCAGTACAGCAGCACCAGCTCCCGATTGACGGCCAGCGCGGCGCGCTGCTGCGCGGTGTGGATGCGGGTTTTCAACTCCGCCAGCCAGTCGGTGTAACCGTCCGGGGGCGTGGTCAGCGAGATGGGGCGCTCGGTCATGGCGTGGCGCCTTCCAGCAAAGGCGTCACGCGGACGCGGCCGGTGAGGAGGTCGTCCATAAGAGCTGTCTTGAGGCTTTGCAGTTGGACTAGCTCGTTTTGCTCTGTTTCGATTCGGACATCGGCTGCTCGCCATGCTGCGGCGATCTCAGAGATTTCAGAGTCAGGTGGCCGCGCGATGGCAAAGTCAAGAATATCTCTGCCTGCCATGTGCGGAATCGCAGTATGCGTTTTTAAGCCATCGATATGAGCAAGGAAGGAATCACCCTGAAGGTTCATATAGATCCACGCAGACATGACACCCCGAGCCCTCAACCGTGCTACGCGCTGGACAAGCAGTGCCGGCAAATCGTCTGAAGAAATTCTGGCAACATTCCGCCCAACGAGCGCACCATCCATTCCAATCACGATATCGCCTTCTTCAAGAAGGTAGCGGCTTACAGTTTGATCACTGCTCGGCCAACGCACAGTAATGGTCTCGTCCCACCTCACAAACCCGCGCGAGACATTGATTCCACGCAAGAGCCTTACATCGTCTGCCCTTGATGTAAACCTATGACTCTGGAATGCTGGGCCGACTATCATTTCTGCGCATTCGCCAATCGATGAAGCGATCCATTCCTTCGGAACCCAACCCAGCGGCGAATCTTTGTAGAGCTGCGGCGCTTCGGCCTGAGGCGGGCGCAGTTCGCCGTTGGCGTCGATGCCGCGCGTCAGCAGGTCGTGCAGCAGACCCTGCTTGACGGCCTTGAGCTTGGCGATGATCGCCTCCGTTTCGTGGATGGCGGTGTCGAGGGTGTCGAGGATCTCCGCGATCTTCTGCCGCTGGGTCAAGTCTGGACGGCTAACGGTCAGCGCATATACGTCATTTCGATTCAGGCCAGGAACGCCTGTTGAGCTGTCGAGCCGAGCCAGAGACAGCCAATTCAATAGCCAGTAGATCCAGCGTCGATCTTCTGCGTCGCAATTCACCCAGTAGGTCGTGTCAATCGGCCAAAACGGCTCATCTGACCATGTGACTTTGCCAGCGCTTCCCTTGCGACCAACAATGATTCCGGCCTCTGAAATCAGAAACTTGTGGTGACGGCCGACCTCGCCATTAGCAGGCTGTTGAATTTCGCCCCGGCCGCGCCTTGCTTCCAGACGACCAATTTGCGATACCGATCCTGATCTTTCGGAGCGAGCCTCATGCGCGGAGCAGACATCACCCAGGAATCCTTGTTCAC
>JBIJBH010000119.1:0-8770 GCA_044345315.1 Lysobacteraceae bacterium | reverse complement strand
GAGACTGGATGTCGCGGTGTGCGCGCCGTGTATTCTGACAAGATGACACCGACTGCTTACCAGCGGCATCGGATCATCCTTCTGACTCTTGCAGAATTCCCCCAATTGACCAGCCCGAGCAGCCTATGGCAGCCTCTGTGCTACACCCCACTTTGGGGTCTACTTGTAGTTAGGCCTCGCATTCCATGTCTGTTCCGCCCCTCCTGTACAAGTACGAAGCCCTTTCGCTTCAGACAATCTTGAATCTCAAGCGGCAGATCATCTACTTCGGCTCGCCTGCGCGTTTCAATGATCCATTCGATTGCGCCTTGCCTCCCGCTGTCGAGATCCCATCTGAAGACGAGGTCGAGCTTGTGCGGCGCCACTACCTCAAGAAACCGGGCCTTCCGATCAAGGCTCGGTTCGAGTTCCAAACTTTGCCCTATCCTGATCTGCGCGATATGTTGGTTCGTGCGGCTCGATCCACGCTGGAGAGCGTCGTAAAGGATTTCCTTGAGAAGAAGGGTGTTACCTGCTTCAGCGAAAGGAACGATGATTTGCTCATGTGGTCCCACTACGGTGGCCGCTACACGGGCTTTTGCCTTGAGTTCTCCACAGGCGCGGAACCTTTTCACAAGTGCATGCCTGTTCGATACGTTTCAGCGCCTCCGAAGATGAGCATCGCTGGAATTTTGGTCAGCAGAGACTTTCGTCTCGTAGAGGAACTGTTCTGCACCAAGTCGGAAGCTTGGGCATATGAGCGCGAGTGGAGAGCAATACATCACGTGGCCGGTACTGAGTTCTGCTATGAGCCGGAAACCTTGACGGGCGTCTACTTCGGGCCAGACATGGATAGACAGGCCCTGGAAGTCATCTGTCTTGTCCTACAAGGCCAGAACGAGCATGTCCGGTTCTGGGCCGGAGAGAGGAGCACAACCGACTTCAAAGTCCGATTTGAACCTTTCACCTATACCCCGCACCTTGCCGCCAAACGGCTGTAGCCAGGAAAAACCAGGACACCCACAAATTCCAGCTCAATGCTATCGGAACGTTAGGGGAGGAACGTTAGGGAGGCAACAGAAACCGGAACCGGGACACCCACTCTTGACTCCTTTCCATCGACCGGTCCGGCGCAAGGGCAAACCGGGACAAACCGAACCGGGACACCCACAATTCCCGCTTCAACACCATCGAATCGCTTCTCCACCAGTAAATCTCACCGATCCGAGCTTTCTGAACCCGCCAGATAATCGATCGCCCACGATTCATCCTCCCTATCGGGCCACGAGCGGTTCCGTTGCGACTCATCCCAGCTTCACCGCCAACCGAATCCCCTTCATCCAGCGCTGCCCCAGCCGTTTTGCCAGCGCGATCAGATCCTGCGCCGAGCCGGCAGCACGCGCCCAACCACTGCCGAACGCCTCGACGCGGTTCATCCACCGCTCCGCATCCCGATCGATCACCGAAAGAACGGCAGGCGTGCCCTTGGCGATCTTTCCGCGCTTGCCGGGCGCCAGCGAGCGACCCGTCCAGTCCAGCAACTGCAGGTAATCGGCCGTGGTCAGTGCAAGTTGGGGACGGAGATTGCCGGCAATCGGCCCCAGTGGCCGCGTGAGTGTGGTCGGCTCCGAGCGAGCCGCTGCGATACGCGCAACGGCGCTGGTGTGCTTCGAGGCCTCGAGCTTCCGCACGACGCCGGCCCGGATCGGGTTCAGATCGACATAGGCCATCGCGGCCAGCAGGGCCCGGTCGTCGCACAGGGCCTGACACTTGTAACGGCCTTCCCAGAACCGCCCCTTGCAGCCGTCCTCTCGATTGGCGCGACGGGCGATCGGCTCGACCAGGCAGCGCATGAACCAGGACAGGCTGCCCAGCCGCCGACGGATGACCGACAGCCGCGCCGGGTCGTCGAGCAGCCGTTGGTGTTTGGCATGGACGGCCTCTTCCGAGTCCTCCCGCGGCGGGAACAGGCGCCCCCAGCGGGCGGCGACCTCATCGTCGGACCACGCTGCCGCCGCGCCGGGATCAATGCCGATCACCAGATGCAGGTGGTTGCTCATCACGGCGTAGGCGTGGATCGCGACTGCGAAGCACTCGGCAACATGAAGCATGCGTTCTTCGACCCAGGTCTTGCGGTGCTCGAAGTTGCGCCCCGAGTAGTCGTCGACGCCGCACAGGAAGGCCCGGCGCACGCAGCGCTGGACGCAGTGGTAGGTGCCGGCGCGATCGGGTGGGGCGATGTGCGAGCGGGGTCGGGTCATGGCTGCAGCGTGGCATGGCCGGAGGCTGCTGCCTGTAGGGAAAACCCGCATGGGCGTGTAGGGAAAGTCTGAATTATGGGTGTCCTCAGCTCAGCAGGTGTCCTCAGCTCAGTCCTCAGCTCAGGTGTCCTCAGCTCAATTCTCAGCTCAATTGTGGGTGTCCCCGTACAGGATGTCCCCGTACAGGATGGGTGTCCCCGTATAGGATGATGCCGACATGCGTCCGCCGCCCTCCGTGCGGCGGCTCCACCCGGGTGTTGGAGCTCAATGGAAAGATCTGAGCTGACGAAGCTTCTTCCCAAAGACCGTTCGGATGTCGAAGGCGCCCGGGCATTGATAGCGCTTGGCTACCCGACGGTGGGTCCCGTACTGAAGAGTCTTTTTCAATGGCTCGAAACCAGCGGATCGGATGTCGAACTCGTCGTGCGCCCCTTCTTCGCGGCGCTGGGAGAGCCTGCGCTCGAACTCGTCGCGGAGGCTCTCACCGCTCCGGTGAAACCGGCACGAAAGTACGCGCTGCTGCGTTTCGTCCTGCCCTTCTGGCCTGTCGACGTGTTGGTGAAGTTGGAGCCGCAGCTGCTGGCGATCATTCACGGGTACGACTTCTATGGACTCGACGCCTGGGCGCTGAGGCTTCTGATCGAAAAAGGGCTCGCCGGGGATGAAAATCTCGAAGGATGGCGCAAGCTCAAGATCGCTCGATTGCAGGAGCAACTGGACGTATTGTCGCTGCCGTCATGGCCTCCGGCGGCAAGGATCTGAATCATGGAGAGACTGCAGAAAAGCCGCGCGAAGATCGTGGTGTGACAGGTCGATCGGAGCATGGCATGAGAACCCGGACCGCGATCGTCGCATTCGCGATCGCAGCCGCGAGCGGTCTGCTCGCGACCTTCTGGCTTGCGCAGGAAATGCTGCTGCTCGTGCCGCGGGATCCGGTCCCGGCGTACGAGGCAGAAGCCTGGTCCCATGACGACCCGCCCGATATCGTCCTGCCGCCCGATCGTGCAGTGCCAATCATCGCCTGCACGTCCGACAAGTCCGACGTGCGGATCGCGGTCGCGTTCGACGGCGGCGTCTACCATGTCGCCGCAGGCAACTACGTCCTGCATCGCCGCCGCGCGAGCATCGCCGATGCATGGACGAATCCGCGCGCCACCATGAGTTGCAGGGGCTTGTTCGGCGACTGATGGGCTGGTGGCACGAGGCGCTGCCGGCGCGACCGTGACCTTGCGATCTTGGCCTGCCTCCACGCGGCCAGCGGGCGATGCGAGAATCGGCGCCTCTCGACCTGCTCCTGGAGACCTGCCCGTGGCCATCGTGGTCCGTCATGGCGAAGCGCGCGACATCGAAGCCATTCGCGCCATCTACGCGCAACCTTCCAACGTCGCGGCGACGCTGCAGTTGCCGTACCCGTCCGCCGAACTGTGGCAGGCCAGGCTCGGTCGTCACCACGAGCACTTCCACAGCCTGGTCGCCTGCGAAGGCGATACGGTGCTCGGCCAGATCGGAATCGAGGTGTTTACTTCGCCGCGGCGCCGACATGCCGCGAACATCGGCCTCGCAGTCGACGAAGCTTTCCGGCGCCGGGGCGCGGGCGACGCGCTGCTGACCGCGGCGCTCGATCTGTGCCACCACTGGCTCGCGGTGCGGCGTGTGGAGCTGGAAACCTACGTCGACAACGCACCCGCGATCGCGCTGTTCGAACGCCACGGCTTCATCCGCGAAGGCACCAGCCGCGCCTACGCGTTTCGTGCCGGCAGTTATGTGGACGTCCACCTCATGGCGCATCTGTCCGGGGTCTGATCCACTTTCGGGATCGTCGGACGAGATCCGTCGGCGCGCGTCCGGCTGTCGCCTTCAGCCCACCTGCGCGATCCAGTCCTGCAGGTTGTAGTAGTTCGTGACCCGGGCGATGCGGCCGTCGCGCAGATCGAAGAACGCGCCGCCCGGCAGCACGTAGCGCTGGCCGTTGGCGGGCGGAAGCCCCGCATCGTCCGCGACGTATTCGCCGTGCACGACGTATTCGGCCGCGGCGCGGGCGCCGTCGGGCGAGGCCATCACCACGATGTCGCGCAGTTGTTCGCGATAGCTGCCGGCCATGCGCGCGAGAAACGCGGAAAACGCGTCGCGGCCGGTTTCGCGCGGGCCTTGGTTGAGGTCGTGGGCGACGTCATCGGCGAGCAGGGCGAGCATGCCGTCCCAGTCGCCGCGGTTGAAGGCCGCGTAATAGGCCAGGACCAGTTCGGTGGCGCGGTCGTGGGCGCGGGTGCCGTCGATGTGCATGGCGAACTCCGGTGGAAGGTCACGAAGGAAGGTCACGACTCCCGGCGCGGGAACAGGTCGCGGTGGAAGAAATACACTTCGGTCAGCAGGAAACGCCATTGCGTGGCGAAAGTGCGATAGCGGCTGGTCGGGGTGGGCGAACCGATGCACTCGATCCCGACTTCGCGGCACAGGCGCAGCGCGCGCGACATGTGCAGCGGATCGCTGACCACGATCGCCGTGCCCAGTTTCCGGGCCCGCATCAGGGCCGCGGCTTCGCGCAGATTCTCGCGGGTGTTGCGGGAGACGGTCTCGATCAGGATCGCGTCCGCGTCCACGCCCTGGCGGATCGCATAGCGGCGCCCGACCTGCGACTCGGCGAAACGCGCGCCGCTGCCGCCGAAGCCGCCGGTGAACACCAGGGTCGGGGCCAGTCCGCGGCGATGCAGGGCGATGCCGTGGCGGATGCGCTCCTGGAACACCGGCGAGGGCCGCGCGTCGTAGGCGGCGGCGCCGAGCACGATCACGGCGTCGGCGCGCACCGTATCGTCGGCGGCTTCGTCGCGACTGCCGATGTACACGATCCAGGCGGCGACGCCGCACAGCCACAGCAGCAACAGCAGGCACAGTCGGAACAGCCGCGAAAACCAGCCGCGGCGCTTGCGCCGACGACGCGGAGCGATCGGCGCCAGCGGCGGCGGCAGCCTGCGGCTCACGCCGGCGCCTGCCAGGGCAGCACGTCGAGATCGACGTTGCCGCCGGAAAGCACCACGCCGACGCGGCGCCCGGCGAAGCGTTCGGGCACGCGCAGGATCGCCGCGAACGCGATCGCTGCGGATGGTTCGACCACCAACTTCAGCCGCTCCCACAGCAGGCGCATCGCGACGAGGGTGTCTGCGTCGTCGACCAGCAGGATGCCGTCGGCATGCCGCTGCAGCAGGGTCAGGGTGCGCGGCGCGAGATGGCCGCGCAGGCCGTCGCAGACCGTGCGTGCGGCCATGTCGGTGATGCAGTGGCCGGCGCGCAGCGAGGCCTCGGCATCGGCGGCCCCGGCAGGCTCGGCGCCGAACACCGCGATCTCCGGATCCAGCGCGCGCGCGGTGAGCGCGCAGCCCGACAGCAGACCGCCGCCGCCCACCGGCGTCACCAGCGCGTCCAGCGCGCCGGCCTCGCGCAGCAGCTCCAGCGCCGCGGTGCCCTGGCCGGCGATCACGTCGCCGTCGTCGAAGGGATGCACCAGATGCGCGCCGCTTTCGGCCTGCAGCGCGGCGGCGGCGGCGGTGCGTGCGGCCATGGTCGGCGCGCAGCGGACGATCCGCGCGCCATGCGCGGCGATCCCCGCCAGCTTCACCGCCGGTGCGCCTTCCGGCACCACCACCGTCGCCGGCACGCCGCGCAGACGCGCCGCCAGCGCGACCGCGGCGCCGTGGTTGCCGGAGCTCTGGGTGAGGATGCCGCGCGCGGCGACGTCATCCGGCAACGCGAAGATCGCGTTGCAGGCGCCGCGGAACTTGAATGCGCCGATCCGCTGCAGGTTCTCGCATTTGAAATGCAGCTCGCAGCCGGCCAGGGCATCGAGCGAGCGCGACCGCAGCACCGGTGTGCGCCGCGCATGCGGCGCGATCCGCGCGGCTGCGGCGAGCACATCGGCGAATTCGGGCAATGTTGGCGCGGGCGCGGTCATCGCGACATCGTAGCAGGCCGTCGCGCACGGTCTTGGACGACGGCCGCTTCGCGATCCGCTGTCGGCGGCGGTCGTCGCGCAGACCCGCAGGCTGCGCGTCGCGCGGTCGTTCTCCGCGGTGCGAGCATCGACGATCGGGCGCGCCTCGCCGTCGCGAACATGCGTCGACGGCGCGCACCGGTCTGCGCTCCGATACAGGCGAGATCCGCGCGGAAGCGCGGCTGCGGAACATGAACGCGAAAGCTGAACGGGCAACATGAACGACCTCCGCGCCACGACGGGCCCGTGCCGCCTCTCGTCGGCATGCCGGCTTAAGGACGGGTTCAACGCCGCGGGCGGATGCTGCCTGAGCAGGCGGCATGAGGCCGCCGGCCATCATCACAGGGGTCGATCATGTTCCGTCCGGGTCTGGTTGCGACGCTCTCCGCGCTGATTCTGACCGGCTGCGTCAGTTCCTACGCCTATCGCGATGGCGACGGCGGCGATTACTACTATTCCGAGCCGGAAATCGAGTATTACGACATCTATGGAAGACCCTACGGAATCATAGGCTACGGCTATCCCGGCGGCTGGTACGGGCATTTCGGCTACTTCTTCGGCCCCTATTACCCGTACTGGCGCCACGACTATCGCTACGGCCATCCCGGCTATGGCCATTGGCCGCCTTACGGCCACCCGTATCGCCCTCCGTCGCACCACCGGCCGCCGCACACACCGCCGCCGGGCGACGGCGGCCACCAGCCGAGGCCGCCTCGACCGCCGGGCACGCCGCCGATCGCACGTCCGCCGCGCGAGGATCACGAGCGCGAAAACGGGCCCTGGCGGCCCCCCGAGGAGCGTTTGCCGGGCCGGCGCATGGCCACGCCGCAGCCGATGGAGCCCCGCGATCCGCCGCCGCGCGGTAACGCCGACGGCCCGCGGCGCACGCCGTTCACGATGTCGCAGCCGGCGCAGGGCGGCGAACGCGCACAGCGCCCGCCGCCGCCACCGAGACAGGAACCGGCCGCACCGCCGCCGCGGCCGCGGATGGAACCGCCTGCCGGTCGATTCGATCGCCCGGAACGAGAATCCCGTCGCGATCCAGAGCCCTGAAACCGCTTGCATCGCGCAGGAATTGGTCGCAAGCTAACCACGGATTGACCGGCTGCGTCGCAATCCGACGTATCACGGTAAGAATCGCCGACCCCGGCGGGGAATTCCGGATCCCCCCTGTTCCGCTCCCCGTCGGGCGTCGGCACCTGAAAAGGAAAAAACGGCGCATCGCGCCGTTTTTTTTGTGCCTGCGAACGACTGCGGCCGCGGCGACGGGCCGTCGAAGGTATCCGCGTCGCGGGCGAACGGAACAGCGGGCAAAAAAAGGGGTCGGATGTCCCCCGACATCCGACCCCTGGCTCCCTCAGCGCGCACATGGCCAGCCCTGTTCCACCCCGGCCAGCGCTTTCGCGCTTGCCGCGCTGAGTGCCACTTGGGATAAGCAGGTTGCGTGCCAACTTTGCCGATTCCGGGGCCCCCACGGGCGATGCGTCGGGACGGGATGAACGGCGCAGCGCCGCTGCCCGCCTCGCGCCGTCGCGGAGCCGCGATGCTTCGCCGCCGGCGGCAGCGATACACTTTCCACCCTGATTCGCGCCGCGCCGCGAGATTCGAGCGTCCTCGCATGAACGACTTCTACAGCTTCGACGTGATCGTGATCGGCGGCGGCCACGCCGGCACCGAGGCCGCGCTCGCGTCCGCCCGCGCCGGCGCGCGCACCCTGCTGCTCACGCACAACATCGAGACCGTCGGCGCGATGAGCTGCAATCCGGCCATCGGCGGCATCGGCAAGGGGCATCTGGTGAAGGAGATCGATGCGCTGGGCGGGATCATGGCCCGTGCCGCCGACGCCGCCGGCATCCAGTGGCGTCGCCTCAACGCCTCCAAAGGTCCGGCGGTGCGCGCCACCCGCTGCCAGGCCGATCGCGCGCTGTACCGCAGCTTCATCCGCCGCGCGGTGGAAACGCAGCCGAACCTCACCGTGTTCCAGTCCGCGGTCGACGATCTGATCCTGGAGAACGACGCCGTCCGCGGCGCGGTCACCAACACCGGCCTGCGCTTCCGCGCCGACGCCGTGGTACTCACCGCCGGCACCTTCCTTGCCGGCAAGATCCACATCGGCGAGACCCAGTACGCCGCCGGGCGCATGGGCGATCCGCCCGCGGCCACGCTCGCCGCGCGTCTGCGCGAGCGTCCGTTCGCGATCGACCGGCTCAAGACCGGCACGCCGCCGCGGATCGACGGCCGCAGCCTCGATTACGCGGCGATGGAGGAGCAGCCCGGCGACGATCCGCGCCCGGTGTTCTCGTTCACGGGCAGCACCGCCGATCATCCGCGCCAGGTCTCGTGCTGGATCACGCACACCTCCGAGCGCACCCACGAGATCATCCGCAATGCGCTGCACCGCTCGCCGCTGTACAGCGGACAGATCGAGGGCATCGGTCCGCGCTACTGTCCGTCGATCGAGGACAAGGTGGTGCGCTTCGCCGAGAAGGCCAGCCACCAGATCTTCGTCGAGCCCGAAGGCCTCGACGTGTTCGAGATCTATCCG
>JBIJBH010000118.1:0-8804 GCA_044345315.1 Lysobacteraceae bacterium | reverse complement strand
GCCGCTGCGTTTCGGCTGCCCGGCCTCGCCCGGCCGTATGCGGATATGGCGGACGATCACGTCGTGGGTCGCGATCTCGAGGCCGCCGCGGATGAGGGTGATGCCCGGCTGCGGCGCGGTCTGGCCGGCGATGGTGAGGAAAGGCTCGCGGATTCTCACGGCCTTCAGACCGAGGTCGATCACGCCGGCGACCTCGAAGACGACGATCCGCGGACCTTTCGCGGCGACCGCCTCGGCGAACGAGCCCGGACCCTCGCCGGCCAGCGTCGTCACCCGCAGGATGCGTCCGCCGCGGCCGCCGGGCGTATGCGCGGCCCAGCCCTGGGCGCCGGGGAAGGCCGGAACGGCCTGATCGCGGGCGTCGGACGGCGAGGGCGCGGGCGATGCGGCCCAGCTTCGCGCCCCCGGGACGCTCGCGAGCAGCGCCAGTCCGAACAGCAGGCCGAGGGAGGCGCCGAGGCGCCGGAGCATGGAAGCGGACATGGCGTGGTCTCTCCTGGCTGGTTGCTGAAACACGCACTTCCCCTGGGTATATCGAATCACGAGTCCGGGGCCTGCCCGGACCCGCTCTCGACGAATCGATTGTCTACGCGTCAATCGCTTGCGCGCTTGCTCGGTCGTCGCGGTCATCGCTGTCCGCGACGGCAGGCCGTTCTTCAACCGCCTACCGGGAGGGCACATGTTGCGCCGCATATTGTCAATGACACCGGTTTCCTATACAACTCCCCTCGACGAATCACTGGGCGCGGTATCGGGAATGGACGGCAGAGCGGTCGGCGACGACTCCGAAAGCTGGGAAATCGCGAGGCGACTGGTCGGCGCGCGTCTGCGCGCCGAGGCCTTGCCGATCTATCCGGGCGCGCTGCCGCCGACGCTGGAGGCCGGTTACGCCTGCCAGGACGCGGCGATCGCGCTGTGGCCGGCCCCGATCGCCGGCTGGAAGGTCGGCAGGATTCCGGACGCCTGGCTCGCGCGCATGGGCGAAGAGCGTCTGGTCGGGCCGATCTTCGCCGATCAGGTGCAGATGGCTGTGCCGGAAGCGCCGTCGTCGTTCCCGGTGATCGACGGCGGTTTCGCCGCGGTCGAGGCCGAATTCGTGCTGCGGCTGTCGGCCGACGCCCCCCCGAACAAGATCGCGTGGACCGATGCAGAGGCGCTGGCGCTGGTCGACGCCCTGTGGGTCGGCGTCGAGCTTGCGGGCAGTCCGCTGCCGCGAATCAACGACCTCGGCCCGGCCGTGGTGGTGTCGGACTTCGGCAACAACGGTGGTCTGGTGCTCGCGCAGGAAGTCCCAGAATGGCGGCCGCGATTGGCGGCGAGCGGCCAACCGCTGCGCTGCGCCACCGCGATCGACGGCGTGGTCGTCGGGCGCGGCGGCGCCGACGAGATCGTCGGCGGCCTGTGCGCCGCGCTGCGCTTCGCGCTGGCCCGCTGCGCCCGTCGCGGGATGCCGCTGCGGGCCGGCCAGTGGGTGTCGACCGGCGCCGCGACCGGCATCCACGACATCCGCGCCGGTCAGTCGGCGCGAATCACTTTCGACGGCATCTGCGCCGTGGACGTGCACGCCGTGCGCGCAGTGCCTGCAATTCCCGTGGAGACCACATGAGTACGGGATTCGACCCCGGGCGCCGACGCGCCCTGCTCGGCCTGGCCGCGACCGGGACGGCGATCGCCTTCGGCGCCGACGCCAGCGATCGCCGCCAGCCCGGAACGCTCACCGCGACCGACGTCCATCCGAAGGATTATCCGACCGTCGTCGCGGTCCGCTGGCTCGGCGAAACGCTCGAGCGCGAAACCGGCGGCCGCCTGCGTCTGCGCATGTATCACGCGGGTCAGCTCGGCCGCGAATCCGACACGCTGGAGCTGGCCCGCAACGGCGCCATCGATTTCACGCGCGTGTACACCGGCGCGCTGAACAACGCCTTCCCGCTGACCCGCGCGCTGTGCATGCCGTTCGCCTTCGATTCGGTCGCGCACCAGCGCAGAGTCCACGACGGCGAGGTCGGCGCGACCGTGCTGCGCGGTTTCGAGGCGCGCGACGTGATCGGGCTCGCCCTCTACGACAGCGGCCCGCGCTGTTTCTACAACACCCGCCGACCGCTGCACACACCGAAGGATCTGGTCGGACTGAAGTTGCGGGTGCCGCCGTCGGACATCTTCATCGCCCTGATCCGGATGTTCGGCGGCAATCCGACGCCGCTGCCGTTCGGTCAGGTGTTCTCCGCACTGGAGACCCACCTGATCGACGGCGCGGAAAACAATCTGCGCAGCTTCCACTCCAGCCGGCACTTCGAGGCCGCGCGCTACTGGTCCGACAGCGCGCATTCGTACGCGCCGGATGCGCTGCTGATCTCGAAACGCACGTTCGACCGGATGAAACCGTCCGATCGCGCGCTGTTGACCGACGCCGCGCGCGCTTCGGTGCAGGTCATGCGCGATGCCTGGGATGCGTCGGAAGCGGCGTCCCGCCGCGAACTGCAAGCCGCCGGAGTCGAGACGAACGCGGTCGATGCCGCGGCGTTCCGGCGCGCCGCCGAACCGCTCGTTCGCGAACTGCTGGCGGGCGCGGAACTGCAAGCACTGCACGCGGCGATCCGCGCCGCCGCCTGAGGACACGCACGATGTCGCATCCGCATTCCGGAACCTCGCATACCGCCCTCGACCGTCTGGCCGGCCTCGTCATCGGGATCGGCGCGACGACGCTCGTCGGGCTCGTCGCCGTGCAGGCGTGGCAGGTGTTCGCCCGCTACGTGCTCAACGATTCGCCGGGCTGGACCGAGCCGGTGACGCTGGTGCTGCTGACGGCGGCGATGTCGTTCGGCGCCGCCGTGGGCGTCCACAACGATCGCCACTTCGCCTTCACCCTGCTCGCCGATGCGGTTCCGAAGCGATTCCGGCGCCTGCTGTTCGTGGCCACGAAACTCGTGATCGCGGCGCTGGGCGCCGTGCTCGCGTGGTGGGCGACACTGCTGTTCCTCGGCGGCGCCGGGATCAAGGCCGCCGGCGCGCCGTTTCCGGAAACGCTGCCGTACGCGCCGGTCGCGATCGGCGGCGCGCTGATGACCGTGTTCGCGCTCGGCCGCTGTTTCGAGCGCCCGGCGACCGCGGAGGGCCTCTGAACATGGCCATCGCGATCCTCTTCGGCGTCTTCGCCCTGCTGCTGGCCTTCGGAGTGCCGGTCGCGTATGCGCTCGCCGCCGCCGCGCTTGCGACCCTGATCTACATCGACCTCCCGGTGCTGGTGCTGGTGCAGCAGATCACCGGCGGCGCCGGTTCGGCGTCGCTGGTGGCGATCCCGCTGTTCATCCTCGCCGGCGAAATCATGATGCGCGGCGGCATCTCCGAACGCCTGATCGGCCTGGCCAGCGCGATGGTCGGGCGGATGCGCGGTGGTCTCGGCCAAGTGAGCATCGTCTCCTCCCTTTTCTTCGGCGGTGTGTCCGGTTCGGCGATCGCCGACGTCTCCGCGGTCGGCGGCGCGATGATTCCGCAGATGGTCCAGCGCGGATACGCCAGGGACTATGCGGTCAACGTCAGCGTCACCGCGGCGCTGGTCGCGCTGCTGGTGCCGCCTTCGCACAATCTGATCCTGTTCTCGGCGGCGGCCGGCGGCGGCGTTTCGATCGTGGATCTGTTCGCCGCGGGCATCGTCCCGGCGCTGCTGATGACGCTGGCGGTCATGGCGACCGCGTACGTGCTCGCCCGTCGCGCCGGTTACGGCGCCGAGGCCTTCCCGGGATTCGGCGCGCTGCTGCGGCGGCTGGTCGCGGCCCTGCCCGGCCTGCTGCTGGTGGCGCTGATCTTCTTCGGCATCCGCGCCGGCATCTTCACCGCGGTCGAGAGCGCGGCGATCGCCGTGCTCTATGCATTGATCGTCGCCGGCATCGCCTACCGCCAGTTGAACTGGGCATCGTTCGTCGACACCATCGTGCACGCGCGCGCACCACCGGCGCGATCCTGTTCGTGATCGCGGCCGCGGCGGCGTTCGGCTGGCTGCTCGCCTACCTCGAAGTGCCGGCGGCGACCGTCGACGCCCTGCGCGCGATCGCGCACGACAAGATGATGGTGCTGTTGCTGATCGTGATCGTGCTGCTCGCGCTGGGGACGTTCATGGATCTCGCGCCGATGATCCTGATCTGCACGCCGATCTTCCTGCCCGTGGCCAGGGCCTACGGCATCGACCCGCTGCAGTTCGGCGTCGTGCTGATCCTCGCCGGCGGCATCGGCCTGGTCACCCCGCCGGTCGGTTCGGTGCTGTTCGTCGGCGCGGCGATCGGACGGATCGGGATCGGCGAGACGCTCAAGACGATCTGGCCGTTCTGGCTGGCCGCCCTGGCGGTGCTGCTGGCGGTGGCCTTCGTGCCGTCCCTGTCGCTGTGGCTGCCGGCGGCGCTGAAGCACTGACCGCCGAGCCCCTTTGCCGCGTTCGGCATGGCCGGAATGTCCCGTGGGGACATCCCGGGCGGCTTGGGCCATAATCGGGACATGACCGCCAAGACCCCCATCGCGCCGGACGCGCCCGCGCCGAACACGCCGAAACCCGGCAAGGCCACGATCAACGACATCGCCCGGCTCGCCGGGGTGTCCAAGAAGACCGTATCGCGGGTCATCAACGACTCGCCGCTGGTCAAACCGGACACGCGCGCCAAGGTGCACGCGCTGATGCGCGAGTACGGCTACGCGCCCGACCCGCAGGCCCGCGGCCTCGCCTTCCGGAAATCCTTCCTGGTCGGTCTGGTGTTCGACAACCCGACCGCGCAGTACATCGTCAACATGCAGTACGGCGTGCTCGATGCGCTGCGCGAAACCAGCTACGAGCTCGTGGTGCACCCCTGCGACAGCAAGAGCGCGGGCTACATCGACGGCATCCGCCGCTTCGTCCTGCAGCAGAAGCTGCACGGGGTGATCCTGATCCCGCGCGTCTCCGAGGATCAGGATCTGGCCGCGGCGCTGCGGGCGATCGATTGCCGCTACGTCCGCATCGCCTCGATCCCGCTCGACGAGCCCGGCCGGATGCTGGTCACCCACGATCGCACCGCCGGCGGCGAGGCAGCCCACTATCTCGAATCCCTCGGACACCGGCGACTGGGCCTGATCACCGGTCCGAAGCGCTACCGCTCCTCGATCGAACGCGGGGAGGGCTTCCTCGACGCGCTCGCCAGCCGCGGCATCGCGGTGATGCCGGAGCATATCTACGAAGGCGGCTACACCTTCGAATCCGGCGTCGCCGGCGCCGAGCAACTGCTGTCGCGGCCGGATCGGCCGACCGCGATCTTCGCCTGCAACGACGAAATGGCCGCCGGGGTCTACAAGGTCGCGCAGCGCATGGGCATCTCGATCCCCTCCGAATTGTCGGTCGTCGGCTACGACGACAGCCCGCTGGCGTCGCAGCTCTGGCCGGCGTTGACCACCATCCGCCTGCCGGTGCGCGATGTCGGCCGCCAGGCCGCCGGCCTGCTGCTGGCCCAGGGCGCCAGCGCCGGCGGAGTCCCGACCGCGGTGACGCCCCATCTCGTCGCCCGCGATTCCTGCCTGCCGCCGCAGACGGGCTGATCCATTCCCCCTCTTCCCGGTCCCGGACGGCGCCATGTTCCCGATCATAGGGTAACCGGTGTCAAAATGTCGCGAACCCGGCTATGATCCGAACCGACACGACTCCCCGGACGACATCGCCATGTTCGAGAAGACCTATCACGCCTGCCATCCCGACTCGATGGCCGGCGCCAGCAACCAGCAGCTCCGCGAGCGCTATCTCATCGACGGCCTGTTCGCTCCGGATGCGATCCGGCTGAACTACACCCATTACGAACGCATCGTCGTCGGCGGCGCCGCGCCGGTGCGTTCCACGCTTTCGTTGCCCGTGCAGACCCAGCCGGCCTCCGCGGCCGGCAAACCCTTTCTGGAACGCCGCGAACTGGGCGTGGTGAACGTCGCCGACGGCGACGGCACCGTGACCGTCGACGGCGTCGCCTACGCCCTGAAGCCGAAGGACGCGCTGTACGTGCCGATGGGCAGCGCCGAAGTGACCTTCGCCTCGTCCGATCCGGCGAATCCCGCGCGCTTCTATCTGTTCTCGACGCCGGCCCACGCGCGCCACGAGACGAAGCACATCTCGATCGCGCAGGCGGTGCCGCTGGAGCGCGGTGCGCTGGAGACCTCCAACGAACGCACGATCTATCAGTACATCGTTCCCGCGACCTGTCAGTCCTGCCAACTGCTGCTCGGCCTGACCCTGCTCAAGCCCGGCAGCGTCTGGAACACGATGCCGCCGCATCTGCACGATCGGCGTTCGGAGGTCTATTTCTACTTCGGCCTCGGCGACGACCAGAAAGTCATGCATTTCATGGGCGATCCCGCCGACATGCGCCATCTGGTGATCGGCAACGAGGAGGCCGTGGTGTCGCCGCCGTGGTCGATCCACATGGGCTCGGGCACGCGCAATTACGGCTTCATCTGGGCCATGGGCGGCGAGAACCTCGACTACACCGACATGCAACAGCTCGACATCTGCCAACTCAAGTGAGGCGCGCATGAGCAATACACTGTTCGATCTGACCGGCCAGGTCGCGCTGGTCACCGGCGGCAACACCGGCCTGGGCCAGGGCATCGCGCTGGCGCTTGCGGAGGCGGGCGCGGACATCGCGGTCGCGGGCATCGTCCCGGCCGAGGACACCGCCGCACAGGTGCGCGCGCTCGGCCGTCGCTTCATCGACATCCAGGCCAACCTGATGTCGGTGGAACCGATTCCGCGCATCGTCGAGGAAACCCTCTCGGGCCTCGGACGTCTCGACATCCTCGTCAACAACGCCGGACTGATCCGCCGCGCCGACGCGGTCGATTTCAGCGAGCAGGACTGGGACGATGTGATGAACGTGAACATCAAGTCCGCGTTCTTCATGTGCCAGGCCGCGGGAAAACACTTCATCGCCAACGGCGGCGGCAAGATCCTCAACATCGCCTCGATGCTGTCTTTCCAGGGCGGTATCCGGGTGCCGTCGTACACGGCCAGCAAGTCCGGCATCGTCGGCATCACTCGCCTGCTCGCCAACGAGTGGGGCGCGAAGGGCGTGAACGTCAACGCGATCGCGCCCGGATACATGGCGACCGACAACACCGCGCAACTGCGCGCCGATGCCGAGCGCAGCAAGGCGATCCTTGATCGCATCCCGGCCGGGCGCTGGGGCGTGCCGTCGGATCTGGCCGGCACGGCGGTATTCCTCGCCAGCCGCGCCAGCGATTACGTCAACGGCGCGATCATTCCGGTCGACGGCGGCTGGCTGGCGCGCTGAAGCGTCCGCGATGCGCATCGCGCTCGTCTGGTGGCTGGCGTGCCTCGTCGCCTGCGCGACGCAGGCGGCGGAGGCTGCGCCAGGCCGGGTCTTCATCGCCGGCGATTCCACGGCCAGCGCCTACGGGCCCGAACGCGCCCCGCGCCAGGGCTGGGGCATGCAATTGCAGTCCTTCCTCGACTCGGCCGTCTGGGAGGTCCGCAACCATGCCCAGAGCGGGCGCAGCGCCAGGAGTTTCGTCGAACAGGGCTGGCTCGAAGGCATCGCGAAGGATCTGCGCAGCGGCGATGTCCTGCTGATCCAATTCGGCCACAACGACGAGAAGGTCGAGGATCCCGCGCGCTACAGCGAACCTCGCGAGGCGTTTCCGGCATGGCTGATGCGCTACGTCGCGCTGGCGCGGGAGCGGGGCGCGACGCCCGTGCTCATCACGCCGGTCGCCCGCCGCAAGTTCGATCGCGGTCAGCTCCTCGACACCCATGGCCTGTATGCACAGGCGGTGCGCGACCTCGCCGCGCGTGAACGCATCGGGCTGATCGACCTCAACGCCAGCAGCATGGACTGGCTGCGCGCGCTCGGCGACGAGCCCTCGAAACTGTTCTACATGCACGTGCCCGAAGCGCGCGCGCCCGACCGGCCGCAGACCGACGATACGCACTTCCGAGAACGCGGCGCAGCGGCGGTGGCTTGTCTGGTCGTCGCCGGCTGGAAAGCGATCGACCCCACGCTGGCGCCGGCGGTCGTGCGCGACACCGATTGCGGCGCACGACCGACCGTGCTCCTCGATCGCGCGACACAGCCGCATCCCTCGGCCGCGATCGCCACCGCCGGGCTGGCGCGTCCGCAGTCCGCGCCGCATGGCGGCAGCGGCGACACCACCGCATTTCCGATGTTTGCCGACGCGCCGGAGTTGCCGTGGTTCGTGCGCAAGCGCGCGCTGCACCGCGGCGCCGGCATCGGTCTGCACCAGCACACGCACGACGAGATCTACTACGTGCTCGAGGGGCGCGGCCTGTATGTTCTCGACGGTAAGGTGCGGGCGGTGTCTCCCGGCGATGCGATGCTGACCCGCACCGGCAGCACCCACGCGCTCTACCAGGACGGCGACGCGGACCTGGTCATCCTGATCGTCTACCCGCGCCGCGACGGCGGTCGTTGAGCCTGGCGCCCGGCCTGGCGAATTCGCACTTCACCCCTGCGGGCGGCTTAGCCGTGCGGATCGACTGCCTGTCGATCCGTCGAGCCTGCGGGAGTGGGCTCATTTCCCTCTCCACGGCTTCTTCCGCAGCCGAAAAAGGAAGAAGCCCGCGCGAGGCGGGCTTCGAAAATTGGCGGAGAGAGCGGGATTGACTCGGTACATCCCTGTACCTCGCCCTGCGGGCGGCTTCGCCGTCCGCATCGGCAATCCTGCCGATGCGTCGAACCGCGCGGGTTCTCACCCGCTCTCTGCGGTGTCGCCTCAGGTTCGGCGCTTTCGCGCCGCCCAGGGAACTGAACATTGGCGGAGAGAGCGGG
>JBIJBH010000117.1:0-8844 GCA_044345315.1 Lysobacteraceae bacterium | reverse complement strand
GAGACTCTCATGCCGCTTTTCCTGCGCAACACCCTGTTCGGCGTCGCGATCGCGCTGATCGCCGCCGCCGCGCCCGTCCCGGCGCACGCCGCCGACAAGACCCTGCTCAACGTGTCCTACGACCCGACCCGCGAGTTCTACGCCGAGGTCAACGAACGCTTCATCGCCGAGTGGAAGAAGCAGACCGGCGAAACCCTGCAGATCCGCGCCTCCCACGGCGGTTCGGGCAAGCAGGCGCGTTCGGTGATCGACGGTCTGGAGGCCGATGTCGTCACCCTCGCGGTCGCGGTCGACATCGACGCCATCGCCCAGAACGCGCGATTGCTGCCGGCGAACTGGCAGTCCCGCCTGCCGCACAACAGCGCGCCCTACACCTCGACCATCGTGCTGCTGGTGCGCAAGGGCAATCCGAAGAAGATCCGCGACTGGGGCGATCTGGCCCGTCCCGGGGTGTCGGTGATCACGCCGAACCCGAAGACCTCCGGCGGCGCGCGCTGGAACTATCTCGCCGCCTGGGCCTGGGCTTCGCGCGAGTACCGCGACGGCGAGAAGGTGGTCGACTACATGACCAAGCTGTTCCGCAACGTGCCGGTGCTGGACACCGGCGCCCGCGGATCGACCACCACCTTCGTCGAGCGCGGCATCGGCGACGTGCTGATCGCGTGGGAGAACGAAGCCCTGCTCACGCTCGCCCAGCCCGAGAGCCGCGGCAAGTTCGAGATCGTGATCCCGAGCATCAGCATCAAGGCCGAGCCGCCGGTGGCGTGGGTCGACAAGAACGTCGCCAAGAACGGCAGCCGCAAGCAGGCCGAAGCCTATCTGCGCTTCCTCTACACGCCGGAAGGGCAGCGCCTTGCGGCCAAGCATTTCTATCGCCCGGCCGAACCCGACAAGGTGCCCGCAGAGGCGCTGGCGCGGTTTCCGAAGCTGCCGCTGGTGACCATCGACAGCGCCTTCGGCGGCTGGAAGAAGGCGCAGGCCGAGCACTTCGGCGACGGCGGCCTGTTCGATCGCATCTACAAGTCGGCGCGATGAACGCGTCGGTCGCGATCGCGCCCCCGCGGCGCATCCGGATGCCGAACCCGCTGCCCGGGTTCGGTCTCTCGCTGGGGCTGGGCATGGCCTGGCTGGGCGCGGTGGTGATGCTGCCGCTGCTCGCGCTGGCGGTCAGCGCTGCGGGCCTCGGCGCCGAAGGCTGGCTGCGCGCGCTGCGCGACGAGCGCGTGCAGCATGCGCTGCAGCTGAGCTTCGGCGCCGCGCTGGTCGCGGCGCTGATCGCGCTGTGCGTCGGCGCGCTGATCGCGTGGGTGCTGGTGCGCTATCGCTTTCCCGGCCGGCGTCTGATCGACGCGCTGGTCGATCTGCCGTTCGCGCTGCCGACCGCGGTCGCCGGCATCGCGCTGACCGCGATCTATTCGGAGAACGGCTGGATCGGACGCTTCGTCGAGCCGCTGGGCCTGAAGATCGCCTACACGCCGGTCGGGATCGTGCTCGCGCTGGTGTTCATCGGCCTGCCGTTCGCGGTGCGCACGGTGCAGCCGATGCTGGAGACGCTCGGGCGCGAGCCCGAGGAAGCCGCGGCCTCGCTCGGCGCGTCGCGGTTCACCGCGCTGCGCCGGGTGGTGTTTCCGGAACTGTTGCCCGGGCTGATCACCGGGTTTTCGCTCGCCTTCGCCCGCGGCCTCGGCGAATACGGCTCGGTGATCTTCATCGCCGGCAATCTGCCCTACAAGACCGAGATCGCGCCGCTGCTGGTGACGATCCGGCTGGAGGAATACGACTACGGCGGCGCGATCGCGATCGCCGCGGTGCTGCTTGCGGCCTCGTTCCTCTGTCTGCTCGCGATCAACCTCATTCCGCTGCTGTTCGCGCACGAGCGCAGGAGAAACCGCCATGACTGAGTCCCGCGACGACGACCCGCTGCGCGAACCGGCGTGGCTGCGGCGGCTGCTGATCGGCGCCGCGGTCGCCGCGATGCTGGCGCTGGTGGTGCTGCCGCTGCTGATGGTGCTGGCCGCGGCCTTCGGCGACGGATTCCGCGCCTGGCTGGCCGCGCTGTCGGAGCCGGACGCGCTGGCCGCGCTGCGCCTGACCCTGTTCACGGTCGCGATCGTGCTGCCGATCAACGCCGTGTTCGGGCTGGCCACGGCCTGGGCGGTCACCCGCTTCGAATTCCGCGGCAAGCGTCTGCTGCTGGCGCTGCTGGATCTGCCGTTCTCGGTCTCGCCGGTGGTCGCCGGCCTGTGTCTGGTGCTGCTGTTCGGCGCCCACGGCTGGTTCGCCGGGCTGCTCGCCGAGCACGACATCAAGATCCTGTTCGCGCGGCCGGGCATCGTGCTCGCCACGCTGTTCATCACCTTCCCGTTCGTGGTCCGCGAACTGATCCCGCTCATGCAGCAGCAGGGCGCGGAGGAAGAACTCGCGGCGCGATCGCTCGGCGCCAGCGCCTGGACCATGTTCCGCCGAGTGACCCTGCCCAACATCCGCTGGGGCCTGCTCTACGGCGTGCTGCTGTGCGGCGCGCGCGCGATGGGCGAGTTCGGCGCGGTGTCGGTGGTCTCCGGCCACATCCGCGGGCTCACCAACACCCTGCCGCTGCACATCGAAATTCTCTACAACGAATTCGACACCACCGCCGCGTTCGCCGCCGCCTCGCTGCTGTCCGGAATGGCGCTGGTCACGCTGGTGGCGAAATTCTGGCTCGAATCCCGCCACGGCGACGCCCTCGCCGGCGCGCGCGGCAAACACTGATCGCTTCGAGGTCGACACATGGAACTGCGCATTCGCGGACTGAGCAAACACTACCCCGGCGTCGCCGCGCTCGACGGCGTCGATCTGGACATCGTCTCCGGCGAACTCATCGCCCTGCTCGGGCCGTCGGGCTCGGGCAAGACCACCCTGCTGCGGATTCTCGGCGGCCTGCTCGCGCCGGACACCGGACAGGTGCTGTTCGGCGAGCGCGACGCCACCGGGCTCAGCCTGCGCGAGCGCAACGTCGGTTTCGTGTTCCAGCACTACGCGCTGTTCCGGCACATGACCGTGGCCGAGAACATCGCCTTCGGCCTGCGCTCGCGGCCGCGAGCGCAGCGTCCCGACCGCGCGGCCATCGCGCGCCGGGTCGAGGAACTGCTGCGCCTGATCCAGTTGCCCGAGCTGGCCGGCCGCTATCCCGAACAGTTGTCGGGCGGACAGAAGCAGCGGGTCGCGCTGGCGCGCGCGCTGGCGATCGACCCGGCGGTGCTGCTGCTGGACGAGCCTTTCGGCGCGCTCGACGCGAAAGTCCGCGTCGAACTGCGGCGCTGGCTGCGTCGGCTGCACGAACAGACCGGGCAGACCACGGTGTTCGTCACCCACGATCAGGAAGAAGCGATGGAGCTGGCCGACCGCGTGGTGGTCCTGCGCCAGGGCCGGATCGAACAGGTCGGTACGCCGGAGGCGATCTACGCCGCGCCGGCCTCGTCCTACGTGTTCGATTTCGTCGGCCGCGGCAACGTGCTCGACGGCGCGATCGTCGACGGCTGGTTCCGCAGCGACGACGGTGCGGCCGTGTTCGCGGCGCCGGCGCACGCCGACGGCCCGGTGTCGGCGCATATCCGTCCGCATGCGCTGCGGCTCGCGCAGGACGAGCCGGGCATCGCCGGCGAGGTGCGGGCGACGCACCGCCGCGCCGACCGGATCACGATCGAGCTGGCGCTGCCCGGCCGCGCTCGGCCGCTGGAGTGGGACATGCTCGACACGCCCGATGCGTCGCCGCCGCCGCCCGGTGCGCAGCTGCGGTTGGCGCCGCTGCGTGCGCTGTTCTATCCGCGTGTCTATCCGCGCGCAGGCTGAGTCAGCCCGGTCCCGGCGCGGCCTGCAGTCTTCCGTGACGCCATTCGCGTTCGGCGTGTTCCAGGCCCGAGCGATCCAGCCAATCGAAGATCGAACGCACTGTCACCACCGGGTAATCGCCGCCGAGGCGAGTCCCGATCGGGTGATCGTTGAACACGAGATTCGCCGCGAACAGCCCGCCCATGATCCGCTTGCCGTAGGGAATGTGGATGCGGTCGGGTCGGAAATCGTGCGCGGTCGCGATCTGGAACGCACGGGCGCGGTCGGTGACGCGCTGGCGCTCGGGAATCGCCGCTGCGATGTGCTCCACGACCCAGGCGGTCGAATTCTGGTAATCGCGGCTGCCCGGACGCGCGATCAGGTTGTAGCGCGGCGTGTACAGCGGATCGCGCGGCAGTTCGAGCAGGCGCGCGGCCAACCGCTGCGCGATCTCCGGCTGCAGCCAGGTGATGCGCGCATCCTGATTGACCAGGTCGTCGGCGAAGAAATTGACCAGCCCCTGCGCATACAGGCCTGAGCCCTCGTCGCTGCAGTCGTTGAGCATGTGCACGACCGTCCAGCGCCCGTCGGGATGATCGCGCAGCGCGAAACCGGAATGGCTGTAGCGCAGGCCGTGCTTCGACAGATCGGTGCCGACCCGCGACACCAGCGCGACCGGCGCATCCGCTTCGTCCAGCGCGGCGACGACGGTCAGCGCGGTCGCCGCGGCGTCGGCGATCGCCCGCGGCGGCATCGCCTTCTGCGTGCACGGGGCCCCGGCGCGGGCCGGCGGGGCGATCGCCATCAGCGCCGCCAAAGCGACAAGCATCAGTGCGATGAGGCCGCCGGCGATCCGCGCACTGCGTCGCGGCGCAGGCGTGGTCGGTTCGCGCTTCATGCGCCGTACTCGCGCGAGTGCACATGGCTGCGCGCGATCTCGTCCGCGACGAAGCACAGCGCCTCGCCCGCGGCCACCAACAGCCAGCCGCCGCTGACCGCCACCGCTTCCACGGCCATGCCGGCATGGATCGCCAGCGCCTTGGCCGCCTCCACGGCGAGATGGACCACGAACGAGGCGCCGAGCCCCACCGCCGAGACCGTCACTGCCACCCCGGTCGCGCCGACGACGACGGCGGTCACCACGAACTTGCCGCCCGCCACCAGCGCCTCGACCATCGCCGCCGGCACTTCCACCGACGCCAGCAGACTGGCTTCCGACTGCCGCAGCGAGGCGTCGGACTGCACGCGCGCATCGACCGGCGGCATCAGCAGGCAACCGAGGGCCACCGCGAGGGCGGCGAGACGCAGCGGGACGCGGCGGGTCGCTGACGCGGGCGACGGATGCGATGCGGTGGAAACCATGGCGAGACCCTCGATGTCGGACCGGGCCAGAGGACACGCCCGGGGACCGTCATTGCAATCTTCGTCGACCGAGTGTAGATAACGGGCATCCCCGGTATCGGAAAACGAGACCCATGGCCGTCACCGTCGAAGTGACCGATGCCCTCAAGCGGCTGCTGCGCGGCCAGGGCATGACCTATCGCGAGCTGGCCGGACGGCTGAAGATGAGCGAAGCCGCGGTCAAGCGCATGTTCTCGCTGCGCGCGATGAGCCTGCAGCGGCTGGAGCAGATCTGCGAGGTGCTGGACATCGGCCTGGCCGAGATCGCCGCCGAATCCGTCCGCGGCCGCGCCAGCATGGCCGAGCTGAGCGAAGCGCAGGAGCGCGCGCTGGTGTCCGAGCCGGCGTTGCTGCTGGCGCTGTTCCTCAGCCTCAATCGCTGGCGCCAGCAGGACGTGCTGGCCCAGTTCTCGTTCACCGAGGCGCAGTGGACCGGGCTGCTGGTCAAACTCGACCGGCTCGGCATCATCGAACTGCTGCCCGGCAATCGCGCCCGCGCGCTGACCGCGCGCAATTTCCGCTGGCGCCGCGGCGGGCCGATGGAGCGCTACTTCCGCGAGAAACTGCTCGCCGATTATTTCGCCGATGCCTTCGACGGCGAACAGGACGGCCTGTTCCTGCTCAGCGGCAGTCTCAGCATCGACGGCGTGCGCCAGATGCGCCAGCGTCTGGAGGAAGTGGTGCGCGAGTTCGACGCGCTGCTGGCCCGCGACGCCGCGCTGTCGCCGAAGGAACGCGTTGGCGTGAGCCTGGTGCTGGCGCAGAAGCCGTGGCTGCTGCAGTTGTTCCAGGGATATCGCAGGGCGCTCGACGCCGCGAAGTGAACGCGCCGCGCATACGCCGTGGTATCGACGGAAACATACTCGGGCGTAGGTGCGCAATGCTCGATCCGCATGCGTATCGATACGCATGCGGATGCTGAAAACAAGGCAAAAATCGAGAATCTGCGCTGCGCACGCGCGCCCGATCCGGGCGACAATGCGGCCCCGTCCCACGCGCCGACCTCCGCATGCAGCAGATGCCTTCGTTCGATTTTCCGCAGCTCGTCGCCTGTTCGCAGGGCGAAGTCTTCGGTCCGGGCAACGCCCGTCTTCCGGCGCCGCCGATGCTGATGTTCGATCGCATCACCCGGATCGAGGAGAAGGGCGGCGCGCACGGCAAAGGTCTGCTTGAAGCCGAGTTGGAGATTCGTCCGGATCTGTGGTTCTTCGACTGTCATTTCGACGGCGATCCGGTGATGCCGGGCTGCCTCGGCCTGGATGCGATGTGGCAGCTCGCCGGCTTCTTCCTGCCGTGGCTCGGCGAGCCCGGCCGCGGGCGTGCGCTCGGCGTCGGCGCGGTGAAGTTCAGCGGCCAGGTGCTGCCGACCGCGAAGCTGGTGCGCTATCTGATCGACGTGCGCCGCGTCGTGCGCGGCAAACTCGCGCTGGTCATCGCCGACGGCAAGACCTTCGTCGACGAACGCCTGATCTACGAAGCCGAAGGTCTGCGCGTCGGCCTGTTCCGCAGCACGGAGGGGTTCTGATGCGTCGCGTCGCGGTGACCGGGTTCGGCATCGTGTCGCCGATCGGCAACGACGCCGCCGCGGTCGCGCAGGCGCTGCGCAACGGGGTAGGCGGCATCGAGTTCGTGCCCGAATACGCCGAGATGGGCTTCCGCAGCCACGTCGCCGGCGTGCCGAAGATCGATCTCGAAGCGCAGATCGCGCGCAAGCCCCGACGTTTCATGGGCGACGCCGCCGCCTACGCCTGGGTCGCGATGCGCGACGCCATCGCCGACGCCGGGCTGGACGAGGCCCTGCTGCGTTCGCCGCGCACCGGCGTGATCGCCGGTTCCGGCGGAGGCTCCGCGCAGTGGCAGATCGAGACCGGCGATCTCATGCGCAGCAAGGGCGCGCGCAAGGTCGGCGCGTTCATGGTGCCGCGGACGATGTGCTCGACCGTCTCCGCGACGCTGGCGACCGCGTTCGGCATCCGCGGCGTGAGCTACACGATCTCCGCCGCCTGCGCGACCTCGGCGCACTGCATCGGCGCCGCCGCCGACCTGATTCGCAGCGGCGCGCAGGACATCGTGTTCGCCGGCGGCGGCGAAGAGCTGCACTGGGGCATGAGCGTGCAGTTCGATGCGATGGGCGCGCTCTCCAGCGCGCACAACGCCACGCCGCAGCGCGCGTCGCGGCCCTACGACGCCGAGCGCGACGGTTTCGTGATCGGCGCCGGTGGCGGCATCCTCGCGCTCGAGGATTACGAACACGCGAAAGCGCGCGGGGCGCGCATCCACGCCGAACTGGTCGGTTACGGCGTGACCTCGGACGGCGCCGACATGGTCGCGCCGACCGGCGAGGGCGCGGTCCGCTGCATGCGCATGGCGCTGGCGGGGTTTTCCGGCGGCACGCCGGTCGGCCCCATCGATTATCTCAATACCCATGGCACCTCGACGCCGCTCGGCGATGTGACCGAGATCGATGCGGTGCGCGAAGTCTTCGGCGAAGCGATGCCGCCGATGTCCTCGACCAAGGCGCTCACCGGGCACTCGCTCGGCGCGGCCAGCGTGCACGAAGCGATCTACAGCCTGCTGATGCTGCGCGACGGCTTCATGGCCGCGTCGGCCAACATCGACAGCCTCGATCCGCGGGTCGCCGACGCGCCGATCCTGCGCGAAACCCGCGACGCTCCGCTGCGCACGGTCATGTCGAACAGTTTCGGCTTCGGCGGCACCAACGCGGCGCTGGTGTTCGCGGCGGTGTGAAGATCGGGCGTCATAGGGTGCGTGATCGGTTCATGGCCGCGTCGACCGCCACGGACAGCCATGTAGCCCGGGTAAGCGAAGCGCACCCGGGGCTCTCGGCAAGTTGCGTGATCTTCGCGCAGTGCCCCGGGTGCGGCCTGCGGCCTTACCCGGGCTACGACGCTACCGCTCCAGTCCTGCGTGAACGAACAGCATCTGCCTGAGGGTCTTGTCGAATTCGAATCGAGCGGCGAGGATGCGCTCGACTGGCGCCCGGTTCGGGTCGGGAGACTCGAAGCAGGATTTCGCATCGCGGGCGTCGTGGCCGATATGCCAGACCGAAAATGCATCGTCGTAGTCGTCCAGATCGTCGTCGAAGGGACAAACGAGCAGCCAGAATACGAACTCCCGGTCGAGTAGCAGGAGGCGCCGCGGAATATCGAAGAAATCTCCGTATGCCGCGATTTTCAGCCATTTCCCCCGCTGCAGCGCCGTCGCAGGGGTGTTCTCCGCCGTCATGTCGGCAGGTAGGGGGCGATCGGCTCCACCACCGAATACTTCTCCCTCTGCAACTTCCCCTCCAGCGGCGGGAAATCCACGGGCTCCGGTTTGATGTCGGTGTCCGGAATGCGATCGAGCAGGTCGCGGATGAGGGTCAGACGGCCGCGTTTCTGGTCGTTGAAGTCGACCAGGGTCCAGGGCGCGTGTTTCGTGTGGGTGGCTTCGAGCATCGCTTCGCGAGCAGCGGTGTACTCGGCGTATTTCTTGCGCGCTTCGAGGTCGATCGGGGAGAGTTTCCAGCCCTTGAGCGGGTCTTCGCGGCGTTCGGCGAAGCGTTTTTCCTGTTCTTCCTGGTCGCAGCACAGCCAGTACTTGAACAGCAGGATGCCGTCGTCGACGAGCATC
>JBIJBH010000116.1:0-8863 GCA_044345315.1 Lysobacteraceae bacterium | reverse complement strand
GGGCAGCAGCTGCATCAGATGCGGCAGGACCGCGCGCGGAGCTTGCAGCATCAGCAGCTTGCTTTCGCGAATCTTCATCACACCGTCGAGACGGCGCAGCAACAGTTCGGCGATGCCGGCGCGCACGTCGGTGAAGTCCTCCACCGGCCCGGCCAGCACGGCCTCGCTGTCCAGCACCACTTCGACCGGTTTCAGCCGGTTGGAGGCCAGGGTGGCGCCGCTGGAGACCAGATCGCAGACCAGATCGGCCTGACCCAGACGCGGCGCCAGCTCCACCGAGCCGGACATCGTCACCGGGGTGGCGTCGATCTCGCGCTCGCGCAGCCAGCGCGTCAGCAGCGCCGGGTAGCTGGTCGCAATCCGGGTGCCCGGCAGCTGCGCCTGCGGGTTCCAGTCCCAGTCGTCGGGGATGCCGAACATCAGCCGGCAGCGGCCGAAGCCGAGCCCGCGCCATTCGCGGAACGGCACCGGGCGGCCGGCGTGCTCGCGTTCGTAGCGCTGCTCCAGCAGCACGTTGCGGCCGACCATGCCCAGATCGCAGACGCCGTCCGCGATCAGGCCGGGAATGTCGTCGTCGCGCACCAGCAGCAGATCGACCGGCAGCGATTCGCCGTAATAGAACAGCTTGTCGCGGCTCTCCTGCCAGCTCAGCCCGGAGGCGGCCAGCAGCGCGAGCGCCGGCTCGCTGAGCCGACCGCTCTTCTGGATGGCGATGCGCAGGCGATCGCGCGCATTCGCGGCTGCCGTTCGTTGCATGGGGAAAGTCCTCAGTGGGTGCCGTCGTCGCCGCGGTCGCGGCGCTGCAGGGCGAGTCGATAGCCGCCGGCGCCCCGCTCCAGGGTGCGGGCGACGCGGCCGATGGTGGTGACGCTGACCCCGGTGCGGTCGTGGATTTCGCGATAGGGCACGCCCTCGGCCAGCAGCGGCACCACCTTCCAGCGATCCGCGATCGCCTCCAGCTCGGCCGGCGTGCACAGGTCCACGAGGAAGGCCCGGACCTCATCCCCCGAAGCCAGCCCGGCGACCGCGCACGCCAGCGCGTCGAGATCGGCCTCGGCGTCGCGTGCGGGAACGGGCTGGGGGCGGTGCTTCACGGGCGCGGACGACGGGACAGGGCGGGATCGAATGTATTAACGCGCTAATACATTAACGTGTCGTCGCAAGGCAGGTCAACCCTGTTGGCTGGGTTCGGGGTGTGGGGAGAGGGGCGGGCGAAGTCGGGGCGGCCGTGGGCGGTGCGCATGGTCGGGTGGGTCGCGCGGATTGTGGGGGTCCCGGACTCCCACCAAGGTTTGCGCAGCAACTCGCCTCGACCTTGACGCGTCGGGCACGGTGCCGCACTGGGACGACAATGGTGGGCACACTATTAACCCAATCATTTCAACGCCGCCATTCCACTCGGCTCGGCGCTTCATCTTCGGCGGGTCAAGACCCGCCTTACGCGCCCTTGTAGGGCGGGTCTTGACCCGCCTTACGGGTTGCTGCGCGGGTTCCGCCCTACGAATACGCCCTACAACCCTGCGCGGCCCCGCGCAGCCGAAATCCCGCGAGCAAACCTCCAATCCGATCCCCGACCGGCGCTTGCGCGGCCGCCGCGTCCTCGCCAGACTCTTCGAAAAGGGCGTTTGAACTTCCCATACGCGGCCCCATGCCGCTCTTCCTCGCCGATATCCACCCGACGCGAGCGAAGCCCGCTGGAAGTTTCAAGGAGGAAGGCGGAAGTATGAAGGATGAATGTCGATGCGAACGCCGAACGCGCCCAGGCCGCCATCCTCGTCCGCGCTCTTGGCTGCGGCCTTCGCACCGAAGCACTCGCCGATGCCGAAGCGGCGTCGGGAACGAACCGACCACGCAAGCGACTCGTCACATCGCAGCAACGAGCGCCAGAGGCGACTCGGCATTGAAGAACAGAACCACCCCCTTCGAGCCCTCCCATGACTGACCCGTCGCCACTCAGCGTTTTCATCAGCTACAGCCATGACTCCGACGAACATCGGGAGCGGGTTCTGGGGCTTTCGGAGCGTCTGCGGGCTGACGGCATCGAGACGATCCTTGACCGCTACGTCGAAAGGGGATCGCCGCCCGAGGTTTGGCCGCGCTGGATGCTGAATGGCCTGGACAAGGCAACGCACGTTCTGTGCGTGTGCACGGAAACGTACTACCGCCGGTTTCGCGGGCAGGAAGTGCCGGGCAAAGGCAAGGGCGTGGACTGGGAAGGCGCATGGATGACCCAGTCGCTGTATGACGCCCGCAGCGTTTCGACCAAATTCATTCCCGTGCTCTTCGCACATACCGACGCGCCTTCTATTCCCGAACCGCTGCGGGGACAGACCTTTTACGTCATGGATTCCGATGCGAACTACGAGGCCTTGTACGACGCATTGCTGAACCAAAGCGGTGTGGAACCGGGGCCGGTTGGAACCCAGAAACGCAAGCCTCGGCCGACTGGCCAGCCGCTGTCCTTCCCGTCCATCCCACCAGCCGCCGAAGTCAAAGACCGCACTTCCGATGTCGCGCGCAAGATCGCGAGGACGCAGTTGGACAAGCACGCGCCGCGCGTGCTGTTCGGCCGCGAGACGGAGTTGGCCGCACTCGATGCAGCGTGGGCGAAGGGGACGCTGAACGTCTACACGCTGGTGGCCTGGGGCGGGGCGGGCAAGACCTCGCTGGTGTTCCACTGGGTGCAGACACGCTTCGCGGCGAAGGACTGGCCCGACATCCAGCGCTATTTCGACTGGAGCTTCTACAGCCAGGGCACCGGCGAAAGCCGGCAGACCTCCGCCGACGTGTTCATCGCTAGGGCACTCGAATTCTTCGGCGACCCCGATGCGACCAAAGGCAGCGCTCATGAGCGCGGCGAGCGGCTGGCCGGGTTGATTCGCCAGCACCGCACGCTGCTCATCCTCGACGGCATCGAACCGCTGCAATATCCGCCGAACGATCCGCAGGCCGGGCGGCTGAAGGACCAGGCACTCGACGCGCTGCTGCGCGAACTCGCCGCCGACAACCCCGGCCTGGTCGTGATCACCACCCGCGAACACCTGACGGACATCGACAAACTCGCCAAGACCGAAGAGAAGAAGCTCGACAAGTTGAGCAAGGAAGCGGCGGTCGCCCTGCTGCGGGACCTGAACATCGTCGGCACGGACGAGGAGTTGCACGCGGCGTGGAAGGACGCCGGCGGCCATGCGCTGACCCTCAGTCTGCTGGGGCGACGCCTTTGATGACCGCGACATCCGCCACTACCGCGAGGTGAAGTTCGAAGCGGCCGACCAGGAGCACCAGGGCCGCTCGGCGTTCAAGGTGATGATCGCCTACGAGCGGTGGCTGCAAAGCGCTGGTCCCGTGCGCCAGCGGGAACTGGCCGTGCTGCGGCTGACCGGCCTGTTCGACCGGCCGATGGCGAAGCCTTGCCTGCAGGCCCTGCGGGCGGAGCCGGCGATTCCGGGGCTGACCGACGCGCTGGTGACGCTGACGGAGCAGCAGTGGAACATCGCGGTGACACGGCTGAGCCAGGTGGAACTGCTCTCCGTCTCGCTTGAGGCGATCGACGCCCACCCGCTGATCCGCGAGTACTTCGCGGCCCAGTTGAAGCGGGACCAGCCGGCGGCGTTCCAGGCGGCCCACGCGCGGCTGTTTGACTACCTGTGCGAGAACACGCCGCCCCGCCCGGACGGCCTCGACGGCCTGGCCCCGCTCTACGAAGCCGTCACCCACGGCTGCCTCGCCGGACGACATCAGGAGGCGTGCGACAAGGTGTACTTCGACCGCATCCTTCGCGGCGCGGGGAACGACGGCTTCTACAGCTCGAAGAAACTCGGGGCGATCGGCGCCGACCTCGCGGCGGTGGCGGCCTTCTTTGACCAACCGTGGCGCCAGGTATCGCCGAACCTGACCGAAGCCGATCAGGCCTGGCTGCTGAACCAGGCCGCATACAGCCTCCGTGCCCTCGGCCGCTTGAGCGAAGCGCTGCAACCGATGCGTGCCGGGTTGGAGATGGCCGTTCGGCTGAAAGACTGGATGAACGCGGCGATAGGCGCGAGCAGTCTGAGCGAGTTGGAGGTAATGCTGGGCCGGTTGCCGGACGCCGTGACCGACGCCCGACAGTCGATCACCTACGCCGACCAGAGCGGCGATGCGCTCGTTCGAATGGCACGTCGCACATCGGCGGCGGATGCCTTGCACCAGTCCGGCCAGCGGATGGAGGCCGGCACCCTCTTCGCCGAGGCCGAACGGATGCAGCAGGAAAAGCAACCGCAGTTCGACCTGCTCTATTCGCTGGCAGGCGTCCGCTACTGCGACTGGCTGCTGGCCCCCGCCGAACAGGCCGCGTGGCAGCAGTTGCTCGATCAGCCCCTGTCAAATTCCAGGTCTCAAATCTCGGATGGCCTTGTCGAGGTTGAACGGCGGGCGACTGCTGTAATCAAGCGAAGAAATGGATTACAGACTTACGTGCTCCTGGACATCGCCCTCGATCACCTGACGCTCGCCCGCGTCGGGCTGATCCGAGCAATCCTGGCGAACCCGCTCCCGCAACCGAAGCTCAACCTGCCGCACGTCGCCGCCGCCGTCAACGGCCTCCGCGCAGCAGGGCAGATGGATCACCTTCCGCGCGGCCTGCTCACCGCCTCGCTCTACCACTTCGTCCGCGGCGAGCACGCCCTCGCCCTGAAGCACCTGGCCGACGCCCAGCAGATCGCCGAACGTGGCCCCATGCCGCTCTTCCTCGCCGATATCCATCTGACGCGAGCCCGCCTCTTCTACGACCGCAACGAGCTCGCGAAAGCGGGCGAACTCATCCGCACCCTCGGCTACGGCCGTCGCTACGAAGAAATCGCCGATGCCGAAAAGGCGCTTGGAAAGGACGGATAGATTGAGCGAAACCGCATCTTCCAGTGCGATCGCCAGAACGCATTTTCGGTATGGAATTCGACAACAGAACAGAACGGTCCGAGGACACTCATGACAAACCCGTCGCCACCGCGTGTTTTCATCAGCTACAGCCACGACTCCGACGACCATCGAGCGCGTGTACTGGGACTTTCCGAGCGTCTGCGAGAGGACGGCATCGAGACAATCCTTGACCGCTACGTCGAAAAAGGATCGCCGCCGGAAGGATGGCCGCGGTGGATGCTGAACGGTCTGGAGAAAGCGACGCACGTCTTGTGCGTCTGCACGGAAACGTATTACCGCCGTTTTCGCGGGCAGGAAGTTCCGGGAAAAGGCAAGGGCGTGGACTGGGAAGGCGCACTGATGACCCAGTCGCTGTATGACGCCCGCAGCGTTTCGAACAAGTTCATTCCGGTGCTCTTCATACGCTCCGACGAGCACTGCGTTCCGGAACCATTTCGGGGGCAGACGTTCTATGTCCTGGATTCCGATGCGAGTTACCTGGCGTTGTACGATGCGCTACTGGACCAAAGTGGAGTCGCACCCCGGCCAGTCGGAACACTGAAACAAAAACCCCGCGCGACCGGTGAGCCGCTGAGCTTCGGCGCCGTCTCGGCTCCCACGACAATTCCAACGTCATCGACGACATCCCCGGCCGTAGCAATCTGGCGGGAGAAACTGGAGTTCCTGTTGGTACACGAGGCCATCACCGTCGATCCAAGCATGAAGTTCAAGATACAGCAGGAAATCAAAGAGGCCCGAACAAAAATCCAGGAATTGGGAAGCCAGCCGTGAGCGATGCCAGTTTGAAAATTTGGAAGGACAAACTTGAGTTCCTTCAGATCGAACTTGCCAAAGCGGCTGACGCGGATGCCAAGTTCAAACTTCACAAAAGCATTGAGGAAGCGGAAGCCGAGATTGCCAAACTGTCTGGCATCAACACTACCAAAGCAACGCGCAAGATCTCCGGCTCGCAGTTGGACAAACACGCACCGCGCGTGCTGTTCGGCCGCGAGACGGAGTTGGAAGCACTCGATGCGGCGTGGGCGAAGGGGACGTTGAATGTCTACACGCTGGTGGCCTGGGGCGGGGCGGGCAAGACCTCGCTGGTGTTCCACTGGGTACAGACATGCTTCGCGGCGAAGGACTGGCCCGACATCAAGCGCTACTTCGACTGGAGCTTCTACAGCCAGGGGACCGGCGCAAGCCGGCAGACTTCTGCCGACCTGTTCATCGCCAAAGCCCTCGAATTCTTCGGCGACCCCGATCCTACCGTCGGCGGCCCGCATGAACGTGGCGAGCGGCTGGCCGGGTTGATTCGCCGGCACCGCACGCTGCTGATCTTGGACGGCATCGAACCGCTGCAATACCCGCCGAACGATCCGCAGGCCGGGCGGCTGAAGGACCAGGCGCTCGGCGCGCTGCTGCGGGAACTCGCCGCCGACAACCCCGGCCTGGTCGTCATCACCACCCGCGAACACCTGACGGACATCGACAAACTCGCCAACACCGAAGCGCCGAAGCTCGACAAGTTGAGCAAGGAAGCTGCGGTCTCCCTGCTGCGGGACCTGCAGATCGTCGGCACGGACGAGGAGTTGCACGCGGCGTGGAAGGACGCCGGCGGCCATGCGCTGACCCTCAGTCTGCTGGGGCGATTCATCGCCGACGCCTTTGATGACCGCGACATCCGCCACTACCGCGAGGTGAAGTTCGAAGCGGCCGACCAGGAGCACCAGGGCCGCTCGGCGTTCAAGGTGATGATCGCCTACGAGCGGTGGCTGCAAAGCGCCGGACCGGACCGCCAGCGGGAACTGGCCCTGCTGCGGCTGACCGGCCTGTTCGACCGGCCGATGGCGAAGGGTTGCCTGCAGGCCCTGCGAGCGGAGCCGGCGATTCCGGGGCTGACCGAAGCGCTGGTGACGCTGACGGAGCAGCAGTGGAACATCGCGGTGAAACGGCTGAGCGAGGTGGAACTGCTCTCCGTCTCGGCCGACGCGATCGATGCCCACCCGCTGATCCGCGAGTACTTCGCGACCCTGTTGAAGCGAGACCAGCCGGCAGCGTTCCAGGCGGCCCACGCGCGGCTATTCGATTACTTGTGCGAGAACACACAGCACCGCCCGGACGGCCTCAACGGCCTGGCCCCGCTCTACGAAGCCGTCACCCACGGCTGCCTCGCCGGACGACAGCAGGAGGCGTGCGACAAGGTCTATATCGACCGCATCCTCCGTGGCACGGGGAACAACGGCTTCTACAGTATGAACAAACTCGGGGCGTTCGGGGCCGACCTTGCGGCGGTGGCGGGCTTCTTCGACGCGCCGTGGCGCCAGGTGTCGCCGAACCTGACCGAAGTCGCTCAGGCCTGGCTTCTGAATCAGGCCGCATACATCCTCTATGTCCTCGGCCGCCTGACCGAAGCGCTGCAACCGATGCGTGCCGGGTTGGAGATGATGGTTGAGAACAGCGACTGGAAAAATGCGGCCGGTGTTGCCAGCAACCTGAGCGACTTGGAGGTGACGCTGGGCCGCTTGTCGGACGCCATGACCGACGCCCGCCAGTCGATCACCCACGCCGACCGGAGCGGCGATGCTTTATGTCCAATGGGCACACGTACCACAGCGGCGGATGCCTTGCACCAGTCCGGCCAGCGGATGGAAGCCGGCCCCCTCTTCGCCAAGGCCGAACGGCTGCAGCAGGAAGATCAGACGCAGTTCGACCTGCTCTATTCGCTGCCAGGCTTCCGCTACTGCGACTGGCTGCTGGCCCCCGCCGAACAGGCCGCGTGGCAGCACTTGCTCAGTCAGCCTCTCTCAAATTCCACATCTCAAATCTCGGATAGCCTTGCCGAGGTCGAACGACGAGGAAGCAAGATGTTTGAATGGCGCGTTCCAGGTGATCCGCTCCTCGACATCGCCCTCGATCACCTGACCCTCGCCCGCGCCGGGCTGATCCGAGCGATCCTGGCGAACCCGCTGCCGCAGCCGACGCTCGACCTGCCGCACGTCGCCGTCGCCGTCAACGGCCTCCGCACCGCAGGAACGATGAATCACCTTCCGCGCGCCCTGCTCACCGCCTCGCTCTACCACTTCGTCCGCGGCGAGCACGCCCTCGCCCTCAAGCACCTGGCCGAAGCCCAGCAGATCGCCGAACGTGGCCCCATGCCGCTCTTCCTTGCCGACATCCACCTGACGCGAGCCCGCCTCTTCCACGACCACGACGAGCTCGCGAAAGCGGCCAAACTCATCCGCGCCCACGGCTACGGCCGTCGCTACCAGGAACTCGCAGATGCCGAAGCAGCGTTGGCAGCGAACCGACCACGCAAGTGACTCGCCATTTCGCAGCAACGCGTGCCAAAGGCTGATGAAGATCAGGGCGCGCACACGTCGAAATATCACTGCATCCGACTGGGCAGTGCGATCGGGCGAACGGGACACCCACCCTTCAAACCAGAAAGACCCGGCAGCGATCCAGTTCCCCCGAATCGTCCACAGCGCTCAGTACAGAATCATCTGCGTGCAGCGGAACAGGGCGATGGTCTTCGCGCTGTCGCGGTCGATGACCTCGGCGTCCCAGACCTGGGTGCGCTTGCCCAGGTGCGCGGCGCGGGCGACGCAGGTCGCCACGCCTTCGCGGGCCGTGCCGAGGTGGTTGGACTTGATCTCGATCGTGGTGAAGCCCTTGGCGCCTTCCGGAAGGTTCGCGATGCAGCCGTAGCCGGCGGCGGTATCGGCCAGCGCGATCACGCTGCCGGCGTGCAGGAATCCGTTCGGCGCCATCAGCGCCGGCACGATCGGCATCTCCATGCGGATCTCGCGGCCTTCGATCGCGGTGGCGACGATCCCGAGCAGACCCGGCAGGCGGCCGATGCCGATCGCGTTGAATTCTTCGAGGGTGGGCACGATGCGCTCCTGTGAGTGTGGGATCAAACGGTCTGGATCAAACTGTCGTCGTCGTCGACGATCGCCGGAATTCG